>JAXMKZ010000028.1 GCA_034370385.1 Coriobacteriia bacterium | reverse complement strand
TCGCGAAAGTTGACCTGAAGCCGAACACCTCGTCACACTTATGCACAAGCGCGTCGCTTCGCTCCGACCCGTTCGGCTTCAGCCGTTACGGTGTTCGACTTGGAGTGGAATAGGTGTGCGACTTCGGCGTAATCCGCAGTGCGACGTGACGGGTCCCTGTTCCTTGTAGCGATTTGGGCCCGGGTCGATAGCGTGAGAAGGGGATTCGGCTGCGGCTTCTCGCCAAATGCCCAAGGCACGAGTCGACCGGCACGACCCCGGATCGTGGGGTCGCGGGTTGGCGACTCGACGCACTCCCGCGCATCGAGCCGCACGGCTGACGCAGGACTCGGTCGCGCACCTAACAAGCGCTTCCAGCCGACTTCGCAAGTCCTCGGCTACCATGTCAGTCAGTGGGCGCGGCTGAAGCGCCCAACGTTAGAACGAGGGGGAACATGTCCAAGGCTAGCGATGCCTTCCAGAGTTCGATCGGTGACGCCAAGGCGCTTCTCGCCTACTTCGATGGATTGCCGAAATCATCCCCGGCCGATGGAGAGGTCCTGAAGCGCGCCGGCCTCATCATGGCTCTGACGGCCTGGGAGACCTACGTCGAGGATCGGATTCTTGAGGAAGTGACCACGCGGTTGAAGGTCATCGAGGGCAGCTACGCTGGCAAGTTCGTTCACGCACGCCTGCATGAGGAACTGCGCCGACTGCACAATCCGACGTCTGACAAGGTGCGTCGTCTCTACCTTGAGTATCTTGAGTACGACGTCACGGCGACGTGGGAGTGGGCGAACTACAAGTCTGCTGACGCGAAGAAGACTCTCGACAAGCTCATCTCGACGCGGGGCGATGTCGTCCATCGCTCGAACCCACCCGCGTCTGGTGGCCCTCCTGCAGCCCACCCCGTGAAGCGAGATGACCTCGACAAGGCAATCCGTTTCCTTGGGGGCTTGGTTGAAGCAACTGAACGTGGTCTCGCCAGCTAGACTTCGGCCCCGTTCTAACCGGGGCATCAACCTGACGGCCAGAAGCGTCACGGTTGACACCGCAAGCGCTCAGGCCGCAGGTTATGCCCAAAGACGTTAGGCGCACTGAGGGACACCCATTGGCTCGGACCAGAGAGTGCTACTCCCGTTCGGCGCGAGCCTTCAGACCGTTGGCGAACTGCTCGAACGAGGGCTGCAGATCGGGCATCGAGCGCCACATCGCGCCTGTCAGGGGGCCGTGGTACTCCTCCCTCATGTGGAAGGTCGATCTGCCGTCCTCTGTCGGCGTGAGCGTGAACGTGCGCTCGCCAACGAAGAGCCCCAGCGGCATGCCCCCGGTCCACTTCATCTTCGTGGGGGCGTCGAAATCGGTCACTTTGACTGGGAACGCACGCCCGGGGTTCACTGCAGCGTGCACGGTGATCGTCTCGCCGTCACCGATGTGTCCGTCAACGCTGACCACACCAGAGTCCCACGTCGGATAGGCCTCAGCGTCGACGAGGACGTCCCAGATCTGCTGCGGAGTGGCGGAGATTGTGGCGCTGGCTTCGAAGGCGTGCTCGCTCATGTTGTCTCCTCGTTCGAGTCGTACCCGATCGGCACTGACTACATTCCCCGGAACACGCGTCTCCGACGCGTAGCTCAACTCGCCCCACTTCATTGCCAAGGGCACTGAGCGGCGCCTGACTTCAAGTTTGAATCGCAACACTGAGCCTTTCTGAGGGCCTTCCTACGATTGTGCATAGCATTCCTCCGGGGTCCGGTATCCGAGCCGCTTCCGCGGCCGTGAGTTGAGCTTGGCGGCGATGGCATCGCAG
>JAXMKZ010000027.1 GCA_034370385.1 Coriobacteriia bacterium | reverse complement strand
TTACTCGATGATGGAGGTGACGACGCCGGCGCCCACGGTGCGCCCGCCTTCGCGAATCGCAAACCGAAGCCCCTCCGACATCGCGATGGGCGTGATCAGCTCCACGTTGATCCGCACGTTGTCCCCCGGCATCACCATCTCCGTGCCTTCGGGTAGCGTCACCACCCCGGTCACGTCGGTCGTCCGGAAGTAAAACTGCGGCCGGTAGCCGTTGAAGAATGGCGTGTGCCGCCCTCCCTCTTCCTTCGACAGCACGTACACCTCAGCCAAAAACTTCTTGTGCGGCGTAATCGACCCCGGCTTCGCCAGCACCTGGCCCCGCTCGATGTCGTCGCGCTTCACGCCCCGCAACAGTACCCCGACGTTGTCCCCCGCCTCGCCCTGATCCAAGAGCTTCCGGAACATCTCCACCCCGGTCACCACCGTCTTCGTCGTCGGCTTGAACCCGACGACCTCGACTTCTTCCTGGATCTTTACCACCCCACGCTCGATCCGCCCCGTGGCCACCGTCCCTCGACCCGAAATCGAGAACACGTCTTCCACCGGCATCAAGAACGGCTTGTCCTTCTCCCGCACCGGGTCCGGCACGAAGCTGTCCACCGCGTCCATCAGCTCGTGGATCGACTTGCACGCCCCACAGTCTGCCTTGCCGCACCCGCACGCCAGCGCCTGAAGCGCGCTGCCCTTCACGATCGGCGTGTCGTCGCCCGGGAACTGGTACGAGCTCAACAGCTCCCGCACCTCCAGCTCCACCAACTCCAAGAGCTCCGGGTCGTCCACCAGGTCGACTTTGTTCAGGTACACCACCAGGTGCGGAACGTTCACCTGCCGCGCCAGCAGCACGTGCTCCCGGGTCTGCGGCATCGGCCCGTCGGCCGCGCTCACCACCAGGATCGCACCGTCCATCTGCGCCGCCCCGGTGATCATGTTCTTGATGTAGTCGGCGTGACCGGGGCAGTCGACGTGAGCGTAATGCCGCTTCTCGGTCTGGTACTCCACGTGGGCGGTGGCGATCGTGATGCCCCGCTCCCGCTCCTCCGGCGCCTTGTCGATCTGGTCAAACGCCACGTACTGGGCGAACCCCTTGTTCGACAGAACCTTCGTGATCGCCGCGGTCAGCGTCGTCTTGCCGTGGTCGACGTGGCC
>JAXMKZ010000026.1 GCA_034370385.1 Coriobacteriia bacterium | reverse complement strand
TGTCAACCATGCAACATGCCATCGACCCCAAAATAGACTGCGTGTTCAAAGCCTTACTGGGTAGCGAGGAAAACCGTAACCTGCTCATCCACTTTCTCAACACTTTCCTGGCGCAAGAACTGACTGAACCGTTAGTCTGGGTCGACATCCTCAACCCTTACAACGACAAAGAATTTCTCAGCGACAAACTGAGCATCGTTGACGTCAAAGCCAAACCCGCGTAAGGCGGATTCGCCGTGAGGCAATCCGCCATATTCTCACTTGGTGATATGATGATGCCATGATATACATTTATAAAACCAAAGTATTTGACCGCTGGCTAAAGAAGACAGAGCTTACGGACAGTGACTTGATACAGGCTGTTGATGAAATGAATAACGGTTTGATTGACGCTGATCTAGGTGAACATGTGTTCAAAAAGCGTATTGCATTGCCAGGTCGAGGTAAGCGCTCTGGCGTACGTACTTTGGTGGCCAGTAAAATTAAAGGCCAATGGTTCTTTCTGTATGGTTTTGCCAAGAATGAGCGTGACAGTATTTCTGATCAAGAGCTTAGAGTCTTGCAAGCCGTTGCTGGAAGTTGGCTAGAACAAGAACAACATCAGTTGCAACGAGCAATTGATGCCGGTGAATTGAAAGAGGTAAGGAAAAATGGCACATAAGCAAAGTCGTTTATTAGCGGAAATGTTGGAAACTGCCGAAGGACTGCATCAGTCAGGTTTGATTGATAAACGTCGCATGTCAGAAATACAGGCACTGTGTCAGCCGACAGTTGAACCCATCTCACCCCATGACATAAAAGCCTTACGTGAAAGTCTTAATGTCAGTCAATCCGTATTTGCCGTATTACTGAATACCAGTATTTCAACCGTACAAAAATGGGAAATAGGTGATAAACATCCGAGTGGTCCATCACTGAAATTACTGAATATCGTAAAGCGCCATGGTATGAGTGCATTGGCTTGAGGGCAATAGGGGACAGACCCCTATTAAATCAACCATTGCTTCTCTCAACCAAAGCATTCTACAATCACAACTTCTTTAATTTAACCCACTGTCAACCATGCAACATGCCATCGACCCCAAAATAGACTGCGTGTTCAAAGCCTTACTGGGTAGCGAGGAAAACCGTAACCTGCTCATCCACTTTCTCAACACTTTCCTGGCGCAAGAACTGACTGAACCGTTAGTCTGGG
>JAXMKZ010000025.1 GCA_034370385.1 Coriobacteriia bacterium | reverse complement strand
ATGAGTCTGATTCTGACGCTAAAACTAAAACTGATAATTCGGATGCTAACGGTAAAGATGGTAATAACCATGACCGTGTAGATAAAGACAGTGAAGCGCAAGAGAAAGCGGAAGATAAGAAGGGAACTACAACTGATGAGTCTGATTCTGACGCTAAAACTAAAACTGATAATTCGGATGCTAACGGTAAAGATGGTAATAACCATGACCGTGTAGATAAAGACAGTGAAGCGCAAGAGAAAGCGGAAGATAAGGAAACTGCTAACGGTAAAGGCAGGGATGGCGAAAGCCTCCGTTCCGCAAGCCAGGACAATAATTCAGATGAATCTACGCTAAAACCAAGTGACCTGTTGGATGACGGTGGTGATGATCTGTTCAGCAGTAATGGACCGCAAGGTAGCGTTGGTGGTGATGTTGATCCGCTAAATCCATTTAACATGGAACAAGCAGCCCATGAGGATCTTAACCAAGAAGGAGACGTATAAGCGAGGCAGCCGGATTGCCTGATGTTTGGCAATCCGGCATTTTCTTAAACTGAAATAAAAACCCCCGCCGGTTATCCGTCGGGGGTTTTTATTTTCCCCTTACAATAAAATCCCTCATAGGCCTACTGTAAGGGTTTTTTATTATGTCCATTAAGCTAAAATGAGGGCATTCACTTTCCAACAATTAAGACTTTTTACTCATGATTATTTCCGAACAAATCATCCGAATCCGAGAAATAACTGCCCAACACTGTCGCCAATTGGATAAACCCTATCCAACGCTTACTTTATTTTTTTCGGTCAGTAACACAAAAGAACGCGCCAAAGTGACACATGTTTCCGCTGATAGCTTTGATCAAGCGTGGAGCCAGGGTATTGCCAAGCTGCGTAAGCTACTAGACCGGCATAAATTAAAACAAGGCTGGCTGCGGGTCGATTGGGTGACGCACATTGAAGCCTTAACATGGGAGGAATTGAATAAACAATTGCAAGATACTAAGCGCAATTATTTTCGTAAGGGTTTGGCGTTTGATAGCGCATTGAATCTCGCTTTTTTAGAGCAGGAGCTGAATGCCAATGCCATGCTATATGTGGGTGGCGATGAAGCAAATGTCCAGCTCAATGAGAAAAATTTTATCCGTTATGCAACTAGCCGCTACGGTAAAAAAAACTCAGTCGATTTCTCTTTGCAAGCGCCGGTTTATGTATTTTCAACTCAAGGTGCATTTTGCGATACATCGGGGACTTGTCATTTATTGGCCGGTTCAGGCTTAGATAGTGGGCGGCGTATTTTGCCACCGTTAGATACCCATCAAGTCACTCACTTAATTGAAACCAGTAGTCAGTATTTAGCCGGACAAGTCAAAAAATCCGGTGAATTTTTTTACGGTTGGCATCCCTGTTTTGATCGAAAAATACCTACTTACAACACCTTGCGCCATGTCAGTTCTACTTATGCCATGATCGAGGCTTGGGAGGTGAGCGGCGATAAAATACTAAAAGCCGCAATCGAGCGGTCTATCACCCATTTCACCCAGGTTTTGATTAAAACCTATACCCTACCGACGGGTGAGACAGCCGCTTATTTAACCGATCTTAACGATGAAATAAAATTGGGCGGCAACGCGGTTTGTTTACTGGCGCTGGTCAAATACAGCGAAGTGACGGGTAACCGCGATTATTTAGAATTATTGGCGCAATTGGCTTTAGGTATTGTCGCTATGCAGGATGCCGCTACTGGCCGTTTCGACCATGTGTTGAATACGGCTGATTTATCGCTAAAAGAAGCCTTTCGCATTATTTATTATGACGGCGAAGCGGCGTTTGGCTTAATGCGTCTTTATGGTTTAACGCAAGATCCGCGTTGGTTGGGCGCAGTTGAAAAAGCCTTTGATTATTTCATTGCTAATAAACACTGGAAAGCGCATGACCATTGGTTAAGTTATTGCGTTAACGAATTGACCCGTTATAAACCGGAAGAAAAATATTTTCGTTTTGGCATTCAAAATATTAAAGATCACCTGGACTTTGTATTGGAACGTGTCACTACTTTCCCCACCTTGCTTGAATTAATGATGGCAGCCGAACAAATGTTAGTCAGGCTAAAAGACATGCCGGATATGCAGTCGGTATTGCAGGAACTGGATATTGATAAATTCTATCGGGCCTTGGATTACCGCGCCCATTATTTGCTCAACGGTTATTTTTGGCCGGAAATGGCGATGTATTTTCAAAATCCAGCTCGAATCGTTGGTAGTTTTTTTATTCGTCACCATGGTTTTAGAGTGCGGATTGATGATGTGGAGCATTATTTGTCGGGGTTTGTGGCGTATAGGAAGATGCTGGGAAGAAAACCGCAACGAACCGGTTCGTTGGACAGCAACCTGAAAACTCCACCGGTCAAAATAGATAATGAACGTTACTTGGAATTATATAAAACGACCTTATCCAATAAAAAAGACGACTACAAAAAATTAGATTGGCTTAGTGAGCGGCAAATGCTATGCCGCTTTGAAATGGCAGATAAAGTCATTGATTTTTCCAAAGTGAATAGCTGGATTGATTTGGGTTGCGGCACGGGTGATTTTTTTCATTATATTTTAGGTAAACATACGATAGGAACTGTTGTAGGTTTGGATGCAACCGATAAATTTATTGATATTTCTAAACAAAAAAACAAGGCCTACCCTATCGACTATGTCATTGATAACCTGATGACTTATAAAGACACACACACTTATGATTTAGTGACTTTATCAGGCATATTACAATTGTTAGACTTTGAAAAAATTGAAACCGTTTTTTCAATTTTAACCTCTCTGGTAAAACCAGGTGGTCAACTGTGGATAGATACGCTCAGTTATGATTATGAAAATACCCGAAGAAAAAACAGCGTTTGGCGTTTTAAATGTACGGAACTCATTCACTGGTTGAGTCAATGTCATTTTAGCAAAATCACTGGTCATGCATTTAATGAGCAAACCGAGCTGGTTAATTCTCAGGATAGTTTTTTGCTCTATCTATACGGTATCAATGAACAGCCTGTTATCAATATGAGTGAATCGGACTCCTCGCAATCCCGCATAAATACCCAAATAAACCTGGTTGAAAGTCCGCCCAAAATCAAAATTCCCCCAGCACTCCAGGATTTGAAGCTGATTAAACTTGCTGATCAACGGCGCTTTCTCCAGGCCGCAGAAGCAGGTGGACAAAACTCATGGCTGTATTTTTTTCCTTTTTTGTATTGTTTTTCCAAAGCACGCACACAAACGCTGTTATGGGAGCAAATTGATTATTCCATCTGCTTGTATTTATTGCGTGAAGATGAGGAAGGTTTCAATTTACGCTTGTATTTACCGCCCTTTCCCTTTAATCAACATGCGCTAAGGGTTGCCACAGACCGACTAAAGCAATTTAATCGTGATCATAGCAGTTCGATTCTTTGGCTGGAAGAGCGGCAAAAAAATGATATTCAGCAGTATGGTTATCGCCTTAAATTGGTCGAAGAAGAGTATGTGTACGACAATTCTTTAGTAACCGCCGCCAGTGGTAAGGCTTTTGAACGTTTACGTAGCAAAGTCAATCGTATTAGCAAAATACCGAATCTGGATATTAGGCCATATCGACCGGAAGATCAGGCCGATTGCTTGAGCTTGCTGCAACATTGGCGCACTACGGTAGAAAGCGAAAAAGGCTTAAAAATAGGTGGTTATAACTATGCGAGAAATCTTCTTAACTATGCTACAGGCTTTGATGAAGATATTTTAAAAGCACAGGTCATTGCGATTGACGGGGCTATTCGAGCGTTTACCTTTGGTGGGAAAATAACGTCTGAGTATGGCAGCTTGTTTATCACTATATCTGATCATGCCATTGAAGGATTAGGCTATGTGCAGCGTAAAGCGTTTATGGAAGCACATCCGTATTTACCTTTTTTCAATGATTCGTCTGATGCTGATCGTGAGGGATTAGCGTATCTGAAGAATGCCTTCAAGCCGGTGATAAAAAATAAACTTTACCGGACTAGGCGCTAGTTTTGAATGCTCAATATGGTTGCAGTGGTTTCAGGTTATCGTTAGTCATCGGTACGACATAATCTGAGAGGCTGTGAAAAAATCAAGATATTAACCCCCCTTAATCCCCTTTTTCAAAGGGGGAGGCTGGAACAGCTTTCTTTTAATCATAAAGGGTATGAACAATGACGCTAAAGCTTTGCACTTCCATTGTTTAACCTTCATTTGTTCATTTGCTCAAGTTATTTCATGCACATCGCTTAATTCAAAGAAGTCATCATCTTCCCATGGCCGACTAACCAAACGTTTCATCCGCAGTCCGGGTAACTGTTTGAGATAACGAAGCAAGCGGGGTAAATCACTTTCATAAATTCCCTTAACACACAAAATATCATCATTTTCCAGACTATTTAGCACAGCTTCTTGTATATCCGCCACTGTAAAGCGATGTTCCCAAATAACATTATCTGGGACTACTGCGCCATGTTCGGTAAAGTATTCAACGCTAAACAGGCAATGAATATCAGCATCCGCTATCAGTTGCTTAAAATAGGCTAAATCCAGTAACGCGACTTCACCGTCCACATGATCGACAAAATTAGAGGTAACTACTATTTTTTTACCCTGGGCTTCGGGCTGAAAAGCAGCAACTGTTTTAAAAAAAGAGCTATAACCTTCAATACCACCGCGCCGACTTTGATCGTAAAGATAAAAGTGTTTATTTTGATAATGAATATGATACAACGCACCACTGCTTTTAAAATTAGTGCATTGATAATAATGCGCAACCGCCGTTTTGACATCAATCCCTAAATGATAAACACATAATAATTCAGCTAACGAGGCAGTCGGCGCATGGGCTTCTGGAAAAGGTACGCGATAGCGAATAATTTCGCCTTCGATAGCGGCAACGATATCCCAGCCAAATTGCCTAAAACGTTGCGCTAATAAACGCGCATGGCAGTTTGCGCCGCTGCCGAAAGTCAGAATGTTAATGCCAGGATAACGTTGCAATGCCGCCAGAATTTGCGGGTAATATTCACTGTCATAAGGCGCGATAAACTTACCACCTGCGGCCAGACCACTGGCATAGGTGGTTTTTAGCCAGATAATATGATCAATGGTTTTGAATTTTTCAATATGTTCATGGCCGATAGAGGTGAGTACCACAATATCGGGGGCAATAATTTTGACGCGTCGTAAAATTTTACGTTCATGCTCAATAGGCTTTTCTAAGACAAAAACCTCGGTATTCCTTTTCAGTGAGGCAAAATCACAATAGGTGGAAGCGTTAAAATTAGAACTATTAAGACAAGTATACGTTGGTAAATGCTCTTTTAATAAATGCCATAAATGTGTTTTAAAAGCAGTTTTACCATAACTACCGACCACTAAAATACGCTTAGCAGTCGATAATTTGCTGGTTCTAATGGCGATTTTTCGTAGTGCCTGATAAGTATCTGACACTCGCAATATTGGGATATGCACGTTTAAGGGCGTCTCCATATTCGCCATAATCGCCACAATACCCTTGGCAACCATGTCTGGTACTTTATGCAGATTATATAAATACTTTTTATTCGGCCATTTCTCATGGCGAATGACCAATAAATCGCCTGGCTCGATATACTTTGGCACATAATGAAATTTCTTAACGGTCAGTTCGCCACTCAAGTTTTCCCAGGTGCCTTGAGTAATTTCGGCAAGTTGTTGGGCACTGAAAAAAGCACTCTCATCAATAGCAAACATAGCACACTCTAATCACAGCGCTGTTGGGTATAAATATCTATAGCTTGATCTACCGCTTGGATAAACGCTAGCAGTTCCGGCTCGTTTTGTTGTTGTGTATCGCAGGTTTGTCGGATGGCTTGTTTAACAGCACAAAAAATAGGTACATGATTATCTGGGTTATATTTTTGATCATCTTCATCCCAGTTGTAAGCTGCATAGCCACGTTCTTGTGTGACTTTATCGCTTTGCTCTTGTAAATTTTCCAGCAAGTGCTTGATAAAACTATAGCCGTGTACCCTATTGTCTTCAAAAGGATGCGGATAGGAGGTAATCCGTTGCTGTGCAATCGCAGGCAAAGGAAATTGTCCGGCATTACGGTCACAAAGGTAAGCCAGACGGTTCCAAAATACTGAGGCACCATAATCTTCTTCTACCAATAGTACTAACGCCTGCGGGTTGTTCGGTAAGCGACTATCCTCACCAACCCCTTCTTTAAACGCATATTCAGCCCAACGTGCAGTGCCTTCGGTATACCAGCGGTTTTTAAACATCGTATAACCATTTTGAAAAACATGGAACAGTTCATGTGGGGGGGTCATGGTTTGATCACGTAAATTATTAGCTAGTTTGATAATAAGTACATGATCCGTTTTATCTTTAAGTTTTTGATAACGAAATTTAGTGACTTCATCACCGACGCTACCCTTATCTTCCATCGTTAACACGTGTACATCCAGGTAACGTGCTTTCCCTTGATAACGCTTACTAGCCAAGGGATGAGTAAAGCCAAATACATCGGTGTATAACACAGCGGCAGCTTGTAATTTTAGTGCTAGATGCTCAATATAATCTGGAATCCCATTATTGTTTTGATCTTCTCTCTGTTCAATGGGCAAAGCATGTATACCTTCGAGGGTATAAAAAATTCTGAATTCTCCCACACTATAAACGTTGTCGAGATTGGCTCGACTTGCTTTGGCGTTATCTGCCAATACTGACCAGGAAAATGATAGCAGGAGTAGTAGACATAATTTAGACATAACGGTTCTCTGATAAAGTTAAGAATGAGTCTCGGGAATATAGCCTAATTGTTGCGCGAAAGGTTCTCCTAAGATATTCACTAATTTGTGCAGGGCGTAAGCTGGCGGTATCCTAGGCATAGTGAGTGATAGAATATAGCGTGCGTAACAGTCAGCAAATTGCTGAGTTTGCACAGCGCTTCCCTGATCAGCCAGTTTGATCACAATCGCTTTGGCTAGCTGCAAGGGGCAAGGTTGCGAAAAAGCTTCTCGTTCATCACAAGTCATTATATCGTTGAGTAACGGCTTGCCTTGATAATAAATGGTCGCTTCGCCTAGATGGCGAGTGATATAAAAATAATCGCCATTCATTACGCTATGGTAGATGGCTGTTTTCAATAACTGCGTATGCTGCTCGCTAATACAATGGCTCGTACTTCTATTTTTTTTGTTAATTACCCTAGTAATTTTGTCTTGTACTGCGCTAGCTAACGCATCCGGTTCAGGGCAGTCGTGTATATAGTTCAAATAGATTTTTTGTACCGTGGCGCTAAGCAGCAAAAAAGGAAAATAACGGACTGCAAAACCTTGCAAGCTGTCAATAAAGGCCAAAATAAGGGAACTGGCATGCGGGTGAGTGCGCACCGTGACAAAAATATCCTGTATGCCCTGTTTAATTTCAGCGGCATATAGCCGATGTATGTTTTGTGGAGGGGTGTGGGTTTTGTTTAAATGACGATTACTGCCTTTACCGGTCACGATCACCATATTTTCAAGCGCGACTTCATGTAAGCGGCTGTCAGGTTCTTTAAGGCGTGAATTGTTGACCAGTTGATTATGTCTTACGGCATACCGTGTAGTTGAACGTATAGTATTCAAGCTGTTCTGCCAAAAACTGCTGAGTAATGAACGTTCTAACGAAGCCGGCGGCACGGTAATCGTGGCATTGTCATCCAGTTCTTGCAAAAAGGTACGCAATACTAGCGGTTCAAAGGCAATGTCGGCATCCGCTAGATAGGCTTGTTTACCGCTGATTCTGATATTACAGGGCAATAAATCATACAATCCTAACAGTAAACTGATGCCGGTTAATTGACCGAGTTGTCGATATAAAATTTGTGCTTGTGCATCGCTTAACACATTATCTTGCTCAGTACCGCAGCTTAAGTAACCAACATAACCATAATATCCTTGTGCATCCTGGCAAGGAAAAAAGGGGTAGGTAGGTATTGGAGTCACAGCAGTGCCTAAGGTTTCTGCCAACAAGTTATTAAACAACTCAATAAAACTAGGTTCAGCACCAGCGATATGCCCGACCAGTTTTGCTTCTATGCGTAAATCGCGTGGTTTATAAACAATTTTTTGTCCACATGCCAAGGTAACAATGACTATGCGTTGACCGCCGTTAAATGCGAATTGTCCGGCTATTTGCCAATGTGTCACACCTTGAAGTGAGGCATGATTCTTGGTGAATATCGCAGTTATCGCTGGCATATCGTGGGCTAGGCGTTGTGCAGTCAGCGTGGTCGTGGCAATAAAGTAACGTATTTCGTTATCCAGTGCTTGTTGTAAAGATCGGTTACCGGCAATCACACGTTCAAAAGCTTCTTGGGGATTGCGCGTACTTTTCAATAAGTTTTGCATCAGTTGATTATACGGCTGCTCTAGGCAGTGTTGTCGTTCAAAATATCGAGCCAGTGCCGTCAGTAAAAAGCGTTGATCGAGTAGTTCGGCCAGTTGGCTGCCAATCTCGGCAAGCAAGGCTTGCCTAGTCGAAGCATCAATCGGCTTAATGATATCCACCACGGCAAGTAGTGCTTTAAAGATCAAGTGCTTTAATAATTTTCCTCGGTATCGACTGGCAAAGGTTACTTGTGCTAACGCTTGTGTGGCCAACTGTTCATTGTTCATAACGCCTCTGCTATAGTTGTCTGGATTGTGGGATCAACAAGTTCACCATGTGATAATTAAAATTGTCCTAAAAACGCTATAAGTCGGGTATGTTTCCAAGACTACTACCGTTAATTTTTAAAACTCTTCCCGATTTCTCAGGGGCGCCACTACATGTAGATACTGTGCATTAGAAGCAATAACATTGACGTGATTTTTATATTTTAATATCAATGTGTTGATAGCGCATCACCGTAACTTCTCATTAGTCACAGGTCGCATATAAATCAATTACTTACAGAGAGAAAAATATTTTAAGCTGAGAATAAACGTTGTTTTTAGTGCCGATTCACATCGATGCGTCGTAAGCCATTGATTTATCGTTATCGAAAAATTAAAAATGCGTTTTTTTGTAAATTTTATTGATCCTAAGTTATTGAAAAATAAGCTTACCTGTGACTAATGAAAAGTTACTACATCAGAAACTCGATTTCTAATCACATAGGACTTACGCATTGACGGAATGCCTAAATTGTGGATTGAGATTTTTTATTTCAGGCATGAGTGTCGCGATAGAATTTGCTACCACAGTATTAAATAACTCACGCTGGAGCTCGTAACAGTTACTGATAAGCTCAGCGA
>JAXMKZ010000024.1 GCA_034370385.1 Coriobacteriia bacterium | reverse complement strand
ACTCGACGACGATCTCGATCAAGGGCGAGAGCTATCGCCTCAAGGACAGGAAGAAGGCCGGCATCGTTACGACGTCGGCCGGCTGAGGGTGGTCAATCTTCAATCGTCACGAGGTGGTCAGTTTTCGACCGTCATTGACATACGCGAAAGCCCAAGCTTGAGGCCAAGCAAGTAGGCGAGCACCGCGCCCACGGCGTGGAGGACAACCTCCGCGCAAGCATTGCGGTCAAGCTCGCCCCGAACAGCGCGAAGACGCCTGCCAGCGCAAGCAGATACCCGGGGTTCCAGGAGGCGGTGGGCAATCCGTCGAGCAGGTAGCCACGACCCTGCACGACGGTGGATGCCAGGGTGTATGTCGTGGGTGTGCGCGAGCAGACACCGCAACCCAGATGCCGCCTGCGATCACGGCCAGCGCGAAGATCAGTGAGGAGAACAACGATCGCGACGCATCCTGTTCCCTGAGCCAACGCTGCGGTGCTGACTAGTCAGCCAGCCGATACCTCACGAGTGCCCATACCGCTTGTACACCGTCCCACGCGCCAATCTTCTTGCCTTCTTCGTAAGCGCGCGGGCTGAACTCGACCGGAACCTCGTGGATAAGAATCCCCCGCTTGAGCACCTTGGCGGTAAACTCCGGCTCGAAGTCGAATCGGTTGGCCCGCAGAGAGATGCCATCGAGCACTTCCCGACGGAAGACCTTGTAGCAGGTCTCCATGTCGGTAAGGGAGTTTCGGAACAGCACATTCGTCATGAACGTGAGCAGCTTGTTCGCGAAGAGGCTGCTCCTGAGGATTCCTTCGGGGTCTCCGGCGAGGAACCGTGAGCCGTAGACGACGTCTGCCTCTCCGGCCTCAATGGGCGCGAGTAGCTTGGGGTACTGACGAGGGTGGTACTCGAGATCGGCGTCTTGTATGAGCAGTACCTCACCGGTGGCCGCCTGCATCGCAGTCCGCAGCGCCGCGCCCTTGCCGGCGTTCTTCTCGTGGAAGATCACGCGCACGACCTGATCGTCCTCCATCTGTCCGAGGACCTCCCTCGTGCCGTCCGTGGAGCCGTCGTCGACGACCACGATCTCGCTCACGATCCCCGTCGCCTTCACCGCTTCGAGAACATCGAGCACCGTGTCCCGCTCGTTGAACACCGGGACCAAGACCGACAACCTCATGAAGCCGCCTCTTCACCGAGCATCTGGAAGTAGTCAATGGTGTGACGCAGCCCCTCATCGAGAGTGGTCACGGCCTCCCAATCCAGATGCTCTCGCGCTAGCGCGAGATCCGGCCGACGCTGGATGGGGTCGTCCACGGGCAGCGGTTCGAAACGCAGCACCGACGACGAGCCGGTCAGGTCGATTACCTTCTCGGCGAGCTCCTTGATGGTGAACTCGAACTCCGAGCCGATGTTGACGGGGCCGGTGAAGTCGTCAGGGGTAGCCATCGCACGCACCAGCGCATCCACTATGTCGGACACAAAGGAGAAGGAGCGGGTCTGGTTCCCCTCTCCGTTCACCGTGAGGTCATTGCCTTGGAGCGCTTGCGTGATGAAGTTGCTGATCACCCGTCCGTCGCACGGGTGCATTCGCGGGCCGTAGACGTTGAACAGGCGCACGACCTTGATCTTCAGCCGGTACTGACGGTAGTAGTCGAAGAAGAGGGTTTCGGCGCACCGCTTTCCCTCGTCGTAGCAGCTTCGAGGTCCGATCGGGTTCACTCGGCCCCAGTACGACTCACTTTGCGGATGCTCCTCGGGATCTCCATAGACCTCGCTCGTGGATGCCTGAAGGATCCGCGCGCCCGTGCGTTTGGCGAGGCCGAGCATGTTGATTGCCCCGTGAACGCTCGTCTTGGTTGTCTGGACCGGATGGCGCTGATAGTGGAAAGGAGATGCGGGACATGCGAGGTTATAGATCTCGTCAACCTCGACGTAGAGCGGAAACGTGATGTCGTGCCTGAGCAGCTCGAACGAAGGATGCGACAGTAGGTGCATCACGTTCCGGCGGCTGCCCGTATAGAAGTTGTCCACGCAGAGCACTTCGTGACCTTCAGCAATCAAACGATCGCACAGGTGCGAGCCGAGGAAACCCGCGCCACCGGTCACCATGACACGTTTCGGACTCTGGAACCTCACGTGCGTTGTGCTCCCTGTCGGCTGAACAGTATGGGAAGTATCTCAAACTGAGAGATAAGACCGCCTCAGCGAATCGTGATCCCCCGTGACCGTTCCATGTCCTGTTGTAGCGCAGATCCTTCAGTTTGAAGAGCAGCTTGCGCCACGCATCCTCGCGTTCCGGCACTAGCCCAGGTGATCGCCATCGGTGATGTCGCGGCCTACATCGTGCTCTCCATCGCCAAGCAAGGGAATACGAATACGCTCTCGCGAAACGGCCTGCCCAGAGTACCATGAGACAACTGGCTCGCGGCGCGATTGGAGAGTGCATGAACCCGAATGAGGGTGCAGGTATCAGGGCTCTGAGTGCAGCCGCCTTCATCCTGAGCGGAATCGGCATTCTTCTCTTCTTGGCGAGACTCCGATATGGAGTCGACTTCATCGACGAGGCCTTCTACGCAGCAACTGCCTATCGATTCGCGACGGGAGCACGACCGCTCCTGGACGACGTGGACTTGCATCAAACCGCGGCTCTTATCACGGCACCATGGGTGAGGCTTCACCTGTGGATCCTCGGAGACACGACGGGCATCATGCTCTCACTGCGTCTGCTGTGGGCTCTCCTGAACGGCGCTGCTGCCTTCCTCGCCTTCCGCTTCCTGCGTCGCATTCTTGATCCGGCCGTTGCGATCCTGTGCGCCGTGTGCGCCTTTGGCGTGATGCCCTACATGATACCGGCGCCCAGCTACAACACGCTGCCGGTTGCATTCAGCTCGATGGCTCTTTCGCTGATCAGCTTTCGCTTGCTTGATGAACGGGAGGGCCGTCCGTACGATATGGCGATCGCGGGTGCTCTGCTCGCGTTGACCGTCCTCGCGTATCCCAGCCTGGTTCTGCTTGCGCTCGCCAGCGTGGTTCTCGTCCGTCTTCTCGCCGGTGGCTGGAGAGAGTCGTTGTGGTTGCTCGCGGGTGGGTTGGCTTCCGGCCTCCTGATGCTGCTCGGCTTGGCACCCTACCTATCAAGCATCCCTGAGTTGGTGCAAGAGGCATCAACCCTCGCTGGCGTCTTCGGCTGGGGTACCGGACAGGCAGGAATCGTCGACAAGGTACTGCAGCTCGTGGTGCCTCTGGCCATCGCCGCAGCCTCTAGCCTCAGCTTCTGGCTGGCCGCGCTGGCCGGAGGACTTCAAACCATCCGGCGGCCGGTCCCTTGGTGGCTGGCCCTGGGCCTTGCCGTCATGGTCCCCTTCGGCTTCGCGGCACCGTCCGACGTTCGAACCCTGACGTTCGCCATCTCAGTCCTGGTCAGCTCGTCGATCATCGCCTTCACCGGAAGAGCGAGGCGTGAAGGCGGCTTCCCGCAGGCCGTCCGCCTTCTGCGGCTCTCATGCCTCTACGGCATCATCGCAGGAGTGACATTGGCGTTCACCAGCGGCATCGGATCGCGCTATGTCGGGCTCGGTGCAGCGGCCGTCCTCGCACCGGCGATCGCAGTACTGGTTGCGCGTGTCAGGGCCTCGGGCTCGAAAGCGAAGCTCCCTTCCACGGCACTGCTCGCAGTTCAGCTCGCTGTCCCGGCGGTGCTCTTGGTCTCGCTCCTCTACTTCACGTGGACCGGCTACTACCGCGATGTTCCGCCGTTCGAAGCCGACCGCGCCGTGCGGGTGGGCCCCCATGCAGGGCTCATGACCAGCAAGGAGACTGCCGAAGACGTCGAAGCGCTGTGGAGAGCGATGCAACAGCACGCGTCCGCCGAGAATCGCGTCTTCGCCTTCCATGGCCTTCCGGCAGCGTATCTTTTCACCCAAGCCCAGCCCTCTACCCGGATGCTGTGGAGCATCTCTTACGATGCGCTCGGAGCGAGCGAGCCGAGCGATGCCATGCTCGAGCAGCTCCGCGATCCCGAGACATCGCCGGACATCGTGGTCCGGAACCTCGGTTTGCCCAATCCACAGGTTCTCGCCCAGAACGCCACGACGAACTACGACCCATCAACGGATCGCGTCGCGCGATACGTTGGCGAAAACTTCCGGGTGATCGAACGAGGGCGCAGCTGGGAGCTTCTCGGCCGCTCGGACTCGAAGGATGGTAGCGAATAATCGATGGTAGTTGTCGTCGCACTGGTGTGGATGACGGTCTTCGTGGGACTGCTGGCGAACCCAATGCGGTTTCGCGAAGCCGCGCTGGCTGCATTCACCCTCATAGGCGTGGCACTTCTCGTCATCACCGAAGGACTTTCGCTCTTCAGCGCCATCTCACCCGTCGCTGTCGCACTGTCTTGGCTGTCCATTCTTCTCGCATCGTGCGTGTTGCTCTGGAGGCACCTTCCCGCAGGATACGACCGGTTGCGTGGGCGCGTGAGGGTGCGCCCCGGGCGTGCCGATGCAGCCTTCTTGTCGGTTGTGGGCCTTTTCGCCGCTGGATCACTCGCCCGAGCAGTGCTCTATCCCCCATCCAACTGGGATAGCCTCACCTATCATCTGCCGCGTGTCTTCTTCTGGCTGCAGAATGGGTCAGTGGCGCACTACCCGACAGCGGAGGCGCGCCAGCTCTTCTCGAGCCCCTTCGCGAACTACGCCGTACTGCACGTTCAGGCCATGACGGGTGGTGGCGACCGGTTCGTGGGTCTTCCCCATGTGAGTGCATACATCTTCATGCTTGTCGCCGTATCGCTGATCGCGCTGCGGCTCGGAGCGACGACTCGCGGACAGTGGTTCGCGACTCTGACGGCAGCCACCGTTCCCATGGCCGTGCTGCAAGCGCCTACGACACAGAACGATCTGATGTGCGCGGCCTGGTGCCTAATCGCGGTGTACGGCGTGCTCGGACTGGTCAGCAGCTTTTCCAACGAGAATGACACGTCGGTCTCGACGACCGCTTGGACCACTTGGGCGGCTGGCGCGGCCGCGCTCGCCTATCTCACGAAGCCTACCGCGGTACTTCTCTTGGCGCCCTTCGCGGTGTGGCTACTACTCGGGCCGATCCGCTCCACGAAACCGTTGCGATTCTTGAAGATCACCGGGCTGGCTCTCGCAACTGTCCTCCTCCTCAGCGGGCCGTGGTTCGCACGCAATGCGACCGCGCTCGACGGAGACTTCCTTGGACTCAGTGCCCCGGGGAACACCCACCTTCTCACGGCTGCGAGATCACCGGGGGGGCTTACGACAAACGCGCTCATGAACGCAAGCATGCTCTTCGCACTCCCCGTTCAGGAGGCGAACGCTCCGCTCGAGCGACTGATCGAGGACACTGCGCATCTTCTAGGTGTGGCCGAACTGGAGTCGGTGATGGGAGAGCCCAACTATGGACCTTACGAAACGCGACACTGGGTCTGGAACCATGATGTCGCCCCTGCGCCAGTGACCGTATGGCTGCTGCTAGCCTCGGGCCTTACCATCGCATTCTCGGGCAACAAGTCACGGCTCACTCTCACATACATCGCCGCGTCTTCAGTCGGACTACTACTGATTCTGACCGCGCTCGGCTGGCAACCCTGGGTGAGCCGCCTCATGCTTCCTGGGATTCTGACCCTCACACCCATCGTTGGGGTGGCGATGGATTGCTCTGTGGATGGATTCCGAAGGCCCCTCAAGGCGACTCTCACGGCGCTTGTGGTCCTCAGCTTGGTGCTGGGAGTCTTCGTGATGCTCTTCGATGCGCACCACCGGCTTGTGCCGCTGCCGCGTAGCTTCTGGAATACGTCGTATGACGACCTTCGCTACCGTGCCGCCCCTGATCTTGCGCCAGCACTGCGGCCTGTCGCGGAGTACGTTGGTGCATCTGGCGTCGAACGAGTTGGCTTGAATCAGCTCGCGGGCGACTTCCCGACCTATCTTCTGCTCGCGTCAGTCCGCGATGCACAGGTCGTTTATGTGGGCAACATCGTGTTGAGCAAGCGCTTCACGGAGCGCAAAGAGCCGGAAATGGTGGTCGCGCTGATGCGCGAAGACCAATATACGGGCTTCATGGCAGCAACGGCCGCAGATGGACATCGGGACCTACTCCAACCTCAATCCTCAATGGGATGGATCGTGCTCGTCCGCACGACAGAAGAGGCGCCTGATCAGCGAGAATAGGTTCGCGCGGCAGTTGGCCTAGGCAGCGAACTGCTGGGATTCGATCGATTATCCGATAGGATGGTGACGCCAGACTAGCCGAGTGCGGACCGAGGAGGTAGAGCGTGCAGGAACGTCCTCACGCCAGCATCCTCGGCGGCAGTCTGTCGGTTGGAGCGGCCACTGCGTTGCGACTCGCAGCCAGCTTCGCCATCGCAATCATGGTTTCTCGTGCCCTTGGAGTCGAGGCGAAGGGGCAGCTGGCGCTGCTCCAGCAGTTCCCCGCGATCGCAGCGCTGCTTCTGGGTCTTGGACTCGAAGCGGCGCACGCCTACCACGTGGGACGCGATGGCTCGGATCTCGCCGCGACCGTCTCGGACTCGCTCGCCTACACCCTCACCGTCTCGGCGCTTGGCATTCCCTTGACGATGCTTGTGATGTGGCTTCTCGTGCCCGCCCTGGATCAAGTCTCGACGGTCTCCGTGGTCATCGCTGCCACAACCGTGCCGCTACTGCTGCTTACGGCCCTCGCGGGTGGAGTTCTCACGGGACTTGGAAGAGTGCCCAGCCAAGCACTTGCACAAGCAACGGCGGCGGCGGTCTCGCTCTCGCTCATCGGGACGCTTGCGGTCTTGGGCCGACTCACTCTCGAAAGCGTGCTCGCTGCGCTGGCGGTCGCATTGGCGGTCGGGGCGGTGGGCACCACACTGGCGACCCGCGTCCGGTCACTACCCCGCCCGTCCGTGTCCAGACTGCGCGCGGAGCTCCCCTACGCGCGCCGCAGCTATGTCCAGTCGGTGACCGGTTACCTTGAGATGCGTCAGGACGTGGTGCTGTTGGGGATCCTGGGGTCGGCGGCGGGCGTGGGTGTCTACTCGGTCGGGGTGTCCCTGGCGGAGCTGCTCATCTACGCCCCACAGGCACTGGGCGCCGCCCTCATGGCGCGCTCGCTGCAAGAGGACGCGCAGAGTGGGGCGGATCTCACAGCCCGCACCACGCGGTTACTCACGGCGTTCATGCTCATCACGGCAGGGGTCCTCGCACTGATCGCTCGCCCACTTGTACTCGCGTTGTTCGGCACCCAGTTCGCCCAAGCCGCCACCGTGATCGCCGTCTTGACACCCGGCATCGTGGCATGGGGTATCGCCAGTCAGCCCGCGGCCTATCTCGCCTCGCACGGTCGACTGTTCCCGCGCATGAGCACAACGACGTTGCTGATCAACTTCGCGCTGAACCTGGCGCTCATCCCCCTGCTGGGCCCAGCGGGAGCCGCGATCGCGACGACAGTCTCCTACACGGTCATCTCGGGCTATGTCATTTGGACCTACGCCCGCGAGACGCAGACGCGCCTTGTCGACCTGCTTGTTATGCGCGTCTCGGACGTGCGCTTCGCCGTAGCGGCTGCACGGGCGCTACGGCACACCTCGGCCTGACCTGCAGCCATGGAATGTCTAGCCGCCCAACACTATTTGGGCCAAAGTGCCAAAGGCACCGAACCATCGCATCGATGCAGTGAACGACCCCCAGTGCGGCAGCCCCCATGCCGAGACGAACAACAGGGTGTGGCCTAATCGCCAACCCGAGGAATTCCTCTCGGGCACTCGAGCGGCAATCAGCATCAGCGACAGCTGCATCACAACTAGATGAATCCAGCGCCCATAATCTAGACCCACTACGAACAGTGGGACCGAGAATAGCAGGCATGCCACCACCCACCGCAGGTCACGCCTGAACCAACAGCTTGTCACAATAGGCAGAAGGGACAAGAGGGCCAGTGGCAAATATAGGACGTTGATCGGGCCCGAAGCTACGACCCCCGCCACGGCCTGTGCGTTCGTCAGCTGCAGAAGCTCGATCGGTAGTCTAGTGAATCCGGTCTTCAGCAGCCCATGCTCATCAATCGCACGATAGATGGCTGCGACGGTGGCAGCATCGCCGCGAGCAGCCATACTCGCCGCAACACCGGCAAACGTCAAAGAAGCCACTGAAGCTCTGGCGAGCAGATACCAGTGAGGACGCAATGGTAGAACCAACTTGTCGCCTAGCATGTAGATCACCGCAGGTAGCGCAACCACACTTGGCTCCCAGACCAGAATGGCGAATCCGTAAGCAAGTACGCCGGCGGACAGCGTAAAGACCGCGCCCGGACTCCCCTTGCGCCGAGTCCCATGCAGCACCAGTAGGGCAAGAGCGGTCAGAACGACAATCTCCTTACGAAAGGCTCCCTGCCAATCCCAGGCGATGAATGGCAGCGCCGCCGGCGAACAAGCGACGGCGATACTCCACCATGTCCAGTCGCTCCGAAGCAGCCACCACAGGAACGTGACGAGCAGAATTAAATAGCAGCAAGCGACGATCAGCCAGAGGAATTGCAGACTCGGGGCTCCGGGGGGGGCAAGGGTGAGTATCAGTTGCCCGGCGAGCCCCCGTCGGACAAACCCGCCTCCGTAGTTGATCAGCCACTCCGCCGCCGTGTACGAGCCACCTGAAGCGAAGTCAAAGTACACGGCACGCATAGCGTATGCCATCGAACCGACCAGCCACATTACCGCGAAGCAGGCGCGTGCGACAGTCCGCCGGTCTGCCGCATCAGTCAAGTTCTTGCCGGTTCGCATCATAACTGCTGTTGCTTACCTCGAAGATGGCGACACTTGGGGCCACGCCCCGCACCGAATCAAGTGCGAGCAACAGCCCAACGACTAACACCGTCACTGCTTGAATCCTGTAGGAGTACCAGTAGTGGAAGAAGCTGTGGTTCGCTACCAGCAGGAACCACGCGTATGGCGCGGCGGCGAGCAGGGCTAGCGGCCACCTTGAGGCGCGTGCCCATGGTGCATCGCCGGCACGCCACAGACGGAAGAACGCCACCCCTGTAGCGACTAAGAACCCGGCGAAGACAAGCAAAGGAAGGACGTTGGCTGCAAGCTTCCCACCCAAGGATACGGCTGCATCCAGTCTCATACCAGGTGCAATTCCTGCCAAGTTCCGGAGCAGAGAGTGCACGACGCTGCTAGAGGAGTCGTCGACTCCGGCTCTGTTCCACACCTGCATTATCGTTCGTATCATGGCATTCTCATCAATGGCTACCTGAGCCAAAACGGCCTTCGAAGCCCACGCACCCGCATAGCCCGCAAGCCAGCCGAGTGCTCCGCGACCAAGCATCTTCAGCCCGCCTCGGCTATCCATGATCTGGCCATGCAGTGCACGCACATAGATGGCAGCGGCCATCGGCATCCCGAGCGTCAGTAGCGGAGCAGTCAGCAAGTCGACGAATGCGGTGAGCGTTCCGAGTAGCAGGAACAGTTCGACGTCCAGCTTGTTCCACTTGGGACCGCGCGCCATTAACGACGCGGCAATCATCCCGATCATCGAAACATACCACACACTGGACAGTTGCATCGACAGCGGAACTACCGCGAATCCCGTCATCAGCAACGATGCTCCGAAGGCAAACGCCGCACGTGCGGCCACGAACACCCCGATGATGGCGAGGAACAGCACGAGCAGTCGGACAAAGCGGCCCCAGCTCACGTCAGCCTTACCCCCGAACCCTTCGGCCTGAACAGGAAGCCGCGCACGTCGGCCTGTTCGGAAGCGCCCTCGATGAACGGATGCTCGTCGACGTAGAACTCGCGCATAAGCTGCATGCCCTGAGACTCGACGTAATCGATGAACTCCTGCCGGTTGAGGAACCAGCCCAACAGATCGTCGTTGAACCCCTGGATGCGGGCCTGCTGACGAACCACCATCGAAGGCGACTCGATGAGCACCGGAAGACGGGTGACGTAAAGGTAGCGTCCGGTGGCCTGCACGAGTCCTGACACAACCTGCCGCCATTCGCTCGAACACTGCAGCGACCCGCTCGCCACCACGAGGTCGTACGTGCGCGACAGACACGTGTCGTCCGAGTGAAACGTCGCCTCCGGAAGCAGCAGCCTCCCCTGCTCGCAGAAGGCGGGCAGGTCCTTGCAGTGGTACTCGACATGCGTGTCGGGCAGCATGGCTTGCGCGACGACCGCGTAATGCCCCAGCCCACCTCCCCAGTCAAGCATCGAGAACTCGGCCTCGCCCTTGGCCGCAAGTGCGAGCACATACCCGAACGTCATGTACGTGTTGTGGAACACCATGTTGCGCGGGATGGGCTCGGCTGCCTCATGTGCCACATCGAGCGGAGCAGTACCCGAACACGCCGATACGAACGCGGCCCAACGCTCGGCCTGAGACGAGGGGATTCCGGCGTCCTCCCACCCGGGGTTCGCATCCACACGCGTTGGCCACTCGCTGCCCACCACTTCGAAGCGACCCGGTACAGGCCCTTTGCGCCCAACGACTTTGCGCAAGCCGTCGACGACGATCGGGGGCAGTATGCGGTGGGCGATATGGCGGAGCGTCACAGGTCGAATCCTCCGGGTTGCCGTGCGGATGCCGACATCATAGCGCGCACCGCTGCTACTCAGCCGCGACCTCGTAAAGAACGATGTCTACACCCTGAAATCGCCTCTCGACGCCGAACTGCCACCATGGCCCCACCCTTTCGACGGCCAACTCGCCGGGGGCGTAGAAGTGGAACAGCCCGCCGTCCATGCGAAGAGCCTGTCCGAACACGACCGGCGCGACCATCTCGATGTTCAGGGGCGCGACCATCTCAACCCCGGGAGCGTCTCCGGCGAGCAAGAACGAGAGTACCGCCAGCCGATTGCCTGCCCCGACGTTGACCTCTCCCGGAGAGTCCGCGAACAACTGCGGCTTGGGAAAGCCGCGGGACGTGAAGTAGTACGTGACCGCCGGTCCAAACGTACCTTCTGCCTCGGGCGACATGCCTATAGTGGTCCGATCCGGATCGAAGCCGGCGCGCTCGAGCAACAGGGGGGCCTCATCGATGCGCACCGTCGTCCACTTCTTCCCGCTCATGATGAGCACCGAAAGCGGGAGCGCCAGGACCACGACAAGCGCCGCGGTTGCGAGGACTCGACGGTCGCTGCGCGCCCACAGCGTCCAAAGCGCGCGCGACGCTAGGATGACGAAGAACGGCAGCAGCGCAACGAAGTAGTACGAGTGGAAGTTGAAGAACAGGAAGAACACAGAGAACACGGCGATGATGGAAAGTAGCAGCTTGTCAGCCGTGGTGCGCTTCCAGACCGCGACGCCGACACCGAGGACTGCAGCGATGGCCACAAGGGGTGTGAGCATCCAGACCTGCTCGGACCACACGGAGCGGTAGAGGAAGTCGAAGCCGATCCACTCCGCCGCGTTCGATGCAAGCGCACCTTGGGTGCCCGCGAACTGGGTGTTGCCGAGGATCCGGGCCAGATACCACGGCAAACCGACGGCCCCTGCAACTGCCGCCGTAATCCAGGTGGCGCGGTCCTTCAACCACTCCCAACCGCGCCCACGCCACACTTGCCAGATGGCGAGAGCGACGACGAACAAGACCGCGGGCAGCTTGGCCACAAAGGAGAGGCCGAAGAAGGCCCCCGCCGCCACCGCCCAGCGGCCGCTGTTGCTCGGTACTGCTTTGAGGAAGCATCCGAGGGCCGCGAGCACCAGTACGAGCATCAGCGTGTCGGTCTGCATGTTGCGCCCCGTGAGCAAGACCCCTGGAGTGACTGACGCGAATACCGCCGAGAGGAGCGCGATGCGCTTGTTGTACAGCTGCCGCGCGATCCAGAACGTGAGCAGCACGAGTGCCACGCTGAGGACGACACCGAGCAAACGGCCTGCGACTACCGTGGGACCGAAGACGCGAAGCCACGTTGCAAGCGCGAGCGGGTAGAGGAACGGGTTGTTCGGATCGATCGGCCGCAGAATCTGGTCGGCCAGACCGCGCTCCAGATTCTGCAGCGCGTGTGTGTAGTAGAAGCTCTCGTTGTAGCCGTGATACCCGGCGAGGGGGCCGCCGATCATGACGAGCTGGACGAGTGCAACGACAAGTGCGCAGCCGAGCGCACCAATCCAGTACCAATCGATGCGCCACTCGTCACCTGAGGCCGTCGTGCTCCCACCGGTCAAGAGCTCATCCCTTCTCACGCCGTCAGCGCAACGGTCACAACACCTGAGACCACTAACACGATGCCGACCCACTGAGCCGGCGTCAGCCACTCACCCAGCAGAAGAACCGACGTGGCGGCAATCGCCACGTAGCTCAGACCCAGGAAAGGGTAGGCCACCGACAGCGGCACCGTCGAGAGCGCCAGTATCCACAGCGCAGCCGAGATCACGTAGATCAGCAGCCCGACCGGCACCTGCCACGTCATGAGTACGTCGATGGTGAGGCGAACCGGGTGCGACAGCCGCGCGCGACCGATCTCACCCACCCGCGTCATCCCGACCTTGAGCAGGACCTGACCCGTGACCACAAACATCACAGCGGTGAGCACGTAGATGAGTCCGTGGAGCTTCATTCGGGATGCGCCCTCCTCACCGGCGCCACGCCGAGCCAGCCCACCAGTAGGACGCCAAGCACGATGAGCAGGACGCCGAACCAGCGCAGCGCTGTCACCATCTCGCCGGAGAGCGCCGCCAGCAGCACGACGAACACGTAACCGCTCGCCCCCAGCGGATAGGCAACCGCAAGCTCCATACGCGAAAGCACGCCGAGCCAGAGTGCCGAGGCAACCGCATACACCGCAAGCCCGCCTAGCACGATCGGGCGCGTGAGTGCAGTCGAAAGCGTCGCGACCAGCGACAGGTCGCCCAGGTCTTGCGCACCGAGGCGCAGCATGAGCTGCGCTACCGCCGAGAGTGCGATCGACGCGAAAGCCACACCCAGAGTGGAGTACGGTACCGGCTTGCGGCGGGTCGAGGCCACCTTCGCGATGACTCGGAAGTACGCACCTATCGTGGGCAGGATGCGGATCTCGGAGGCCTTGCGCTTGTCTTGGTAGCGCAAGACGAAGGGCACCTCCACGAATGCGGCATTCTCGCGCAGGCGCTCGGCCAGCTCAAGCATGCAGGCGAAGCCTCGCTCGCTCACGAACTCGTCACCGTACTCGGCGAAGCCCTCCTGGATGACTGAAGCACGATAAGCCCGAAACCCGCAGGAGTAGTCGCGCACGTTGTAGACAGGACGCACGAGCGCGACCATGGCGCTCGCCCCGTAGGACAATGCACGCCTGAGGCCGGAGAGTCCCTGCACGCCGGAGCCGGCCCGGTAGCGTGAGGCGATGACCACGTCGTAGCCCCCCGAAAGCTCGGCCACCATGGAGGGCGCGTACCCGGGGTCCTGCGTGAGATCGGCGTCGAGCGTGATCAGCACGTCATCAGGAGCGGACCTCTCAGAACCCATTCGCAGGCCGCGGCGAATCGTGAAGCCGAGCCCTTGGTTGGGCTCGTTGCGCACGATGCTCACCGGTAGCCCGTACTGCTCGACATGCGCGCGCAGAAGCGGGCCCGTGTCGTCCGTACTGCCATCGTCGACGACGAGCAGGTCCCATTCCCAGCCCTGCTGGGCGGATACCTCGGCGATGCGATCGGTCAGGTCGACAATCGAAGCGGCCTCGTTGTACGCCGGGACGATCCAGTGGACCGGCCTCCCGCCGCTCACGTCGCCTCGGCGGCGATATCCGGTCCGATGCCCTCGCCGGGCAGCAGACAGACGCGGTAGGTGGTGCGCACCAGACGGCCTCCCCGATACTTGAATAGCGTGCGAGACAGTGTAACCCGCCGGGTCACCCCCGGTGTTTCTGCCCGTCGGGTCATACCGCTCTCGCCACCACCGAGAAGTTCCAGTCAGCCTCAGTGGGCTTGCGTGACAGGTCGCCAAACGGGCCGATCGCGATCAGCTCGAAGCCGGCTGCGGCCAGCAACCGCGAGATCTCATCGGCGAAGAGGTAGCGCACGGCGTGGGATTCCTGCGTACGCCGGACGACCTCTCCTGACGCGCTGGTGTGCACAACCTCGTAGGTGACCGTGACGGTGTGAGCGGACTCGTCGTGGCCCGGCCGGGCCGTGCGCGCGATCGTACCGCCGTCGGGCAGCGAGACCGTCTTGCTGGCAACCGAGGGCTGCTGCGCGATCACAGCCGGTCCGTGCCAGCCGTCGAAGACGAATACGCCACCCTCCCGCAGGTGGCGGCGAGCAGTCGCGAACATCGCGGCGAGATCATCATCGGTGAGCTGATAAGAGACGACGGCGAACATCGAGATCACGGCGTCGAAGGTCTCACCCAGCTCGAACGTGCGCACGTCCCCTTCGACGAACCGGGCGGACACGCCCACCTCGGTGCCCTTCGCCCAAGCCTGCTCCACCATGGCCGGCGCCCGGTCGACCCCGACGACAGCAAAGCCCCGCAGCGCCAGCGGGATCGCATGGCCGCCGGTGCCGCATCCAAGGTCGAGCACGCTCGCACGTGCCGGTAGACCCTGGGCCTCCAGCACCTGCTCGATGAAGTCACACTCGCCCTCGTAGTCCTTGTCTGCGTACAGCGCGTCATAGAAGCCCGCATAGGCGCCGAACACCTCGGCCTCACTCATGAATGACCTCCCGCAACGCGTCGTTTTGCCTCGTTCAAAGCGTCTTTCAGCAGCGCCAGGTAGTCGTCGCGCGTGTAGGCGCTCAGCCGCATGCGGCCCCGCCTCGCGAGTTCACCGCGAAGGCCGGGCTCGTCGACGATGCGGCGGATGGCGGCCGCGATGTCCGCGCTCGACTCCGGATCCACCAGCAGCGCGGCGTCGCCCGCCTGCTCCCTGATCCCGCGCATGTCGGACGTGATCACCGGGCAGCCGAGCTGGAACGCCTCGAACACAGGAATGTTCGTGGGGCCGAAGAACGTGGGCATCACGAGCGCGAGCGCGCTGGCGTATAGGGCCGCCATTGCCTCGTCAGCTACGTATCCGGGGGCGTACACGAGATCGGCGATTCCGGCCCCTTGAGCGACCTCGAGCACTTCGGCGAACGTGCGCTCGCGTATCTCACCCGTGTGCGTGCCGGCGAAGACGATCGGCACGCGCACACCCTCGGCGGCCAGAAGCGCGAGCGCCTCGACGATGCGCCGGTGGTTCTTGTGGGGCCAGAACTGGGCCGGGTAGAACAGGTACCGCTCCGGAAGGTCGTACTCCTCGCGCACGCGCGCCCGGGCGGCACCCGACGTGTCAGCGTCGAGCAGATAGTGCGCCGGCAGGAACGGAAGCGGACTCACCACGTCCAGGGCGAGCCCAGTGTCACCGTATGCCTCGAGCAGGTCCTCTCGGCCCACCTCGGAGTCGACCAGCACGACGGTCGCACCGGCGACCATCGGCTTCAGCCGCGCCTCGCGCCGGTCCCACTCGCCATCCGCCGAGACCTCGGGAAACTCCGGGTGCAGCCGGTGCTGGATGTCGTGAACGGCCACCACGTAGGGCACGCCCGTCTGCCGGGCGAGGTCCGCGTCCGCTGTGAACACGAGCAGTTCGATGCCGTGCGAGGCGAAGAAGCGCTCCCACGCGGGGTCGTGCGCCGCGCCCGGGCGAGCCACCCGCGACAGCGCCGCACCCACGCGCCCCAGAGGGCCGGAGCCGCGGCGCAGGGGAACGACGGGTCCGGGGAGTTGCAGGCCCTCGGGCACCGTCTCGCCCCCGTACGTGAAGACGATGAACTCGTCGCCCGTGCCTAAGCCCCCAAGCGCCTCGAGCAGGGTCACGGCGTACTGGTAGACGCCCCCGACGGAGCGATCCAGGTTGGGGACGACGCCGATCCTCATACGCCGAGGACCTCGCGGACAGCGGCGACGACCTCGTCCTGCTGCTCGGAGGTGAGCGCAAGGCCTGAGGGCAGGTAGAGCCCGTAGCGGGCGAGATGCTCAGCCACCGGGTAGCGCTCTCCCGCGAACAGTCCGCGCTCGAGAAACACCGGCTGCTCGTGCATGCCCACGAAGAACGGACGCGTCTGCACGCCGCGCTGTGCGAGGCGCGCAGCGAACTCGGTCGCGTCCATATCGGCTTCGTCGGCGAGCACCACACCGTACATCCAGTACACGTTCTGGGCCCACCCACGCTCAACCGGCAACCTGAGGGGCAGCCCGGCGAGCAGCTCGGTGTAGCGCGCGCCCACGCGCCGCTTCGCCGCCACGAGCTCATCGATGCGCTCGACCTGCCCGAGCCCGATGGCCGCCTGCACGTTGGTCAGACGGAAGTTGTGGCCCTCCTCGGTGTGCCAGAAGCGGCGGTCATCGCGAAAGCACAGGTTGCGCCCGCTACGCAGGCGGTTCGCGAGGGCGTCATCGTTGGTGAGCACCATGCCGCCTTCGCCGGTGGTGACGATTTTGTTCGCGTAGAAGCTGAAGCAGCTCACGTCGCCCAGCCCGCCGCAGCGTTCACCGCGGTAGGTGGCGCCGTGGGCCTCGGCGGCGTCCTCGATGACGGTCAGCCCGTACTTGGCGGCCAGCTCGCGCACCGGACCCATGTCGACCGGATGCCCGTAGATGTGGACCGGCATGATCGCTTTCGTCCGGGGCGTGATCTTCGCCTCGACCTGTGCCACGTCCATGCACCACGTGTCCGGCTCGGAGTCGACCAGAACCGGCACGGCGCCGTTGTACACCGCCGCCAGAGCGCACGAGACGATCGTGAACGTCGGCATGATGATCTCGTCGCCCAGCTTAAGATCGAGCGCCCACACCGCCAGCTCGAGCGCGGCCGAGCCGTTGGTGACGGCGATTCCATGCTCCATGCCGCAGTACGCCGCCCACGCCGCCTCGAACTCGTCGATGAAGCGACCCGCAGAGGAGATCCACCCCGTGCGCAGACACTCGTCGACGTAGGCTCGCTCGGCCGCACCGACAAGCGGCTCGTTCACGGGAATCATGGCGCCGCCTCGAACCGCGTCTTGTCGCCGTCGCCCGCGTAGGGACCCTGCTTCACCTCGACCATCGCCGTATCGTCAAGCATGGTGAATCCGTGACCGCCGGTCGCAAGCAGAATCGCGTCGCCGCCGGTGAGCACGCGGCTGGTCAATGGGCTGCGGTCCTCGCGGTAGAGCTCGACCCGCACGCGCCCCTCGCGCACGAACAGCGTCTCTTGCGTGTATACGACCTCGCGCGGAACCGCGTTGTGCACGTGCGGCTCGATGACGTGGCCGGCGGGCTGAGAGATGAATCCCAGCTGCTGAGAGAAGTCGTTCTCGGAGAAGAAGGTCACTCCCGCCTTGTCGAGCGAGCCTCGCACTATGATCGCGATCACTTGCTCGCCGTCGCGGATCTCCTCGACAGGGGGCAGGTACGGCGACGCGGTCGCCGGGACCGCTCCGGCCCGTCCCTCGGCGAGATACCACTCGACTGTTCGTGCCAGCCCATCATCGAAACCCGTGGTCGCCCGGAAGCCGAACTGCTCCTCGGCACGGCGCGTGTCGAGCGAACGGCGCGGCTGGCCGTCCGGCTGAGAGGTGTCCCACACGATCTCACCGTCGAACCCGGTGAGCGCGACGATCTTCTCGGCGAGTTCGCTGATCCGTATCTCGAATCCCGCTCCGAGGTTCACCGGATCGGGGTCGTCGTATCTCTCGGTGGCGAGCACGATGCCCTCGGCCGCGTCGGCCGCATAGAGGAACTCCCTGCTCACGGCGCCGGTGCCCCATAGAGTGACCACCGAGTCACCCCGCTCCTTCGCCTCGACGCACTTGCGGATGATCGCCGGGATGACGTGGCTGGTCTGCAGGTCGAAGTTGTCGCGCGGTCCATAGAGGTTGACCGGCAGCAGGAAGATGCCGTTCATCCCGTACTGCTCGCGGTATGCCTGCAACTGCACGAGCATCGCCTTCTTCGCGATGCCGTACGGTGCGTTCGTCTCCTCGGGGTAGCCGCTCCACAGGCCGTCCTCCGCAAAGGGCACCGCAGCGAACTTCGGATAGCCGCATACGGTGCCGATACACACGAACTTCTCGATGCCGAAGCGGCGCGACTGCTCGATGAGCTCGATGCCCATCATCGCGTTGTCGTAGAAGAAGCGTCCGGGCTCGTCCCGGTTGGCTCCGATGCCGCCCACGACGGCCGCGAGATGGATGACGACCTCGGGCTCGAACGCCGACAGCGCACGCGCCACGTGTGCGGACTTCGTGAGGTCGAACTCGGCGGTGCGCGGCACCATGACATCCGTGCAGCCGCGCTCGGCCAGCTTCTCGAGCACGAAACTGCCGAGGAACCCGGCACCGCCGGTGACCATCACGCGCTTGTTCGATAGATCAAGGGCCATGCGTCACTTCCTCTCGAGTCACTCGGGAAGATTGTAGTCGCCCCCGGCCGTCAGCGCTCACCGGAACTGCGCAGGCCAGCGAGACCGGCGTGTCATTAGCTGGCGTTGCAGCAGGCCGCGCTTGAAGTCGGCGGGGTGCTCGAATGCCAGCGGCGGTCGCACTCCGGAAACCAGCGAGGCGCCCCCGAGACGCTGCCGAAGGTAGAAGCGCGTGCGCACGCCGTCAAACTCGGGGCCGAACCGGGTTTCGTAGCGCTCCGCGAGACGGGCCATGTCCGAAGCGTGGACATCGAGGATGTTGGAGGACTTGCGGTCGGGCTGGTGTCGGTCGATGGCGGTGATGCGATCGATGCGCGCGAACCGCGCCCCGGCCGATTCGAGGCGCAGCCATAGCTCGTAGTCCATGGTGAAGTGGAAGCTCTGGTCGAGCATCGGGTCCGAAAGCGCCCTACGCCGAATGAAGGTGGCGGGCTGGCTGATCACGTCTGCACAGCGGAGCAACTCGCTGCGATGAGGCGGTGCCCATAGCAGCTGGATGATCGCGCCGGTGGCGGTGGTCTGTGCGCAGTGACCGAAGAGAACGTCGACATCCGGGTGCGCCTCGAAATGCGCGACCACATCCCCGATGACACGGCAGTCGAAGTACGCGTCATCGGAGTTGATCCACCCGATGATCTCTCCACTCGAGGCAGCGAACGCCTTGTTGATGGCGTCGGCCTGGCCCTCATCGGGCTCACTGCGCCAGACGACCGACTCCTCCGCTGCTTGAAGCAGCTCGATGCTTCCGTCGGTCGAACCGCCATCCATGACCACGTGTTCGACGTGCGGGTAGGTCTGACACGCGACCGAGCGCAGGTTCTCGCCGAGCCAGGTCGCCTGGTTGTAGGAAGGCGTAAGGATCGAAACCAGGGGATGTCCCCGCGTACCGAGTTCGTCGCTCATCATCCTGCGGTCGACACCCCATTCATCTCGGCAGCACGCACGTCCATCAACTCGGCATACCATGCCAGATAGGCGTCGACCTGCCCATCGATCGTGAAGCGCTCTGCGACGCGCTCGATCCCCGCCGAGGAGTAGCGTGCACGTCGGTCCCCATCACCGAGTAGCTCGTGGAGGCGAATCGCCAGCGCGGAGGAGTCTCCCGCCGCGAACACCGACCCGGACTCTCCCGCCGCCACGATCTCGGGCAGCCCACCTGCATCGGAGACCAGTATCGGCGTTCCACACGCCATCGCCTCGACTGGTGCCATCCCGAAGCTCTCGGCTCGCGACGGCTGAACGAACACATCCGCGGCCTGATAGTAGGCGGCGATGTCCTCCGCGGCATCGGTGAAGGGAACGCAGAGCACCTCGAACCGACCTACTGGTCGCGATGGCCCGTCGTCGCCCAGTGCGACCAGCAGCAGGCCGTCCGACACCCCCTCGGGCAACATCTCAAGTGCCTCGATGAGCGTATCGAATCCCTTGTAGGGATTGCTGCGCACGTCCTTGGCCACGACAAGCACGATCGGGCGGTCCGGAGGCAGGCCGAGACGTTCGCGCGCGGCCCCTCGATCCCCCGGCTTGAACAGATTCACGTCCACCCCGTTCGGGATCACGCGCCCTTCACGACCCTTGCCGAGCAACCCGCTCTGCTCGGCCATCGACAGCAGCCATCGTGATGGAGCGACCAGCCCCACGCGGCTCGCAAGCAGCGCGCGGCGCTTGACGGCGCGGTTCTCCTCGCTCGCGTCTCGTCGAATGGGCACGTAGCGGCCCAGGTCCGGACACGAGCCGCAGCCTTCGCGCCACCGCTCGCACGCGAAAGGTTGCGCACAGTGACCGGTCAGCAGCCACGTGTCGTGCATGGTCACGATGGTCGGCACCCGCGCGGAGAGTCCCGGGAGCGCCCGGATGTCGAAGTAGCCTCCATGAAGGTTGTGCAGGTGCAGCACATCCGGGCGCGTGGTGGGCAACTCGAGCAGGCGTGCGGTCCACGGGAAGTCGAAGTCCTCGTGCCCGCGCGCCACGCGCGCCCAACGCCGCGGTTCGGCGGCGACGCGCAGAACGCGTGACGCCAGCGACGGAGGATCCCCTGCGCTTCTGCTCCGCTCCTCAAGCCGCCAGGCAGGCGACAGCAGGGTCCGCGCCCAAGCGCTCCGACCTGCATCCCGTGGCACCTGCACCGCGTTGACGGCATCGCCGTTGAGACTGGCGGCTGCGATCCGCGAGTCGACACCGCGCCCCAGGTACGCCTCGTGCAACGAAAGCGCCACGCGTTCGGCCCCGCCCCCCGTGATGGAAGGGCTCAGCGTGAGGACTCGCATACTCCGAGCAGCCCGAACGTCGCTCAACACGCACTCCTCATGCCTGCCGACCTCGCCATCCATGGCACTGCTGCACGGCCATGTCAGGCCCAATCGGGTCAATCGCCTTGAAGGACGTCTCGCGCCCTCGCGATGTAGGATTCTGTGAGCGGGTACGGAGCGCCCCAGCGCTCGGCATCCGCAAGTGCTACCCCCACGTCCGTGACGTTGCCGTCGATGACAGCGAGCCTGAGCTTCTCGGCGACAAGCGAGGGCATCGGCGGCATCCTTCCCGCAGCCTCATCGAGAAGACCTCGCTCCCATGACAGGTCGCTCCGCCCGGTGCGCTCGGCTTGACTGAGCGAGTACGCGGCGAGGCTCACCAGATTCGGCGCGAAGCCGGAGATGTAGGAGGGCGCAGCGTCGACCCGGGCTTGGACTGCTGCCACCTCGGTGTCGTCGGTTGCCAGAAGCAGATTCAGTTCCCACACCTGGCGTTCGGCCTGCGGATGGCCGGGTGCGACCGCCAGTGCTGACTGCAGAGACGATCGCATCTGCGCCGGATCGTCGGAGTAGGAACTCCCGATGCGCCACTCTCCCACGCCCAACCAGCCGGCAACCAGTGCCACGGCGACACCGCCGGCGGCGAACACCTTTGGAAGCCACGACGGCGCAGCACGCTCCTGTTCCCCTGGGGCACTCAGAGGGGCGATGGCGAGCCCTGCGGCCACCGGCGCGAACAGTCCGATAGCGAAGAAGACGGGGTCTATCGACAGCGCGAACGCCGCAGTCACGAAGGCGGCGGCCAGAGCGCGCCTGATGGAGCTCCCGGAGACATCCGAGCGAACTCGGCCGACGACCGCTGTTGCCCAAGACAGCAGCAGCGCGGCAAGCGCAACGACCCCGATCAGCCCGAGCCTCGTTCCCGCCTCCCAGAGGAGCGAATGCGGCGACTGAGGGCTGTACACGGTGGGGTCGATGCTCCCCTGCCGATCAGGACCGTACTGCAGCGCCTCTGAGGGAAGGTACTCGACGGCCGCCATCCGGTACCCACTTGGCCCGTAGCCGAGAACAGGCCGCTCGAGGACCATCTCTTGCGCGCCCTGCCACATCTGCAGCCTCGAGATCACGCTCGAGCCGGCGGATGCCAGTGCATCCGGGTTGATCCACCGTCCGCTCAACGCGGGCACCTGGGCGAACAACATCACGAGCACCATGCCCGCCGCCAGCGTCAGCGCTCCCGTACGAAGCGCGCGCCGTGCACCCGATTCAGCCGCCCACACCGCCGGGTGGACAGCCAGGGCCGCAAGAAGCGCGAATGCCGCTGCTGCTGCCCCCATGGTCGACCCGGCCAACAGACCAACGTCGAGGGCGACAAGCGCGGCGGCACTGTAGAGCGCGACGCGCAGGACCCCGGTGCGCGAAGCGGCCAAGACGGCTCCGAGCGGGATCAGCGGCGCGAGAGCAGCCTTGCTGTAGCCCGTAGAACCGAACACGCGTGGAGTCGAAGTCGTGATCTGCTGAAAGGCCTCGACCCCGGCCAGCACGGCGCCGAAGATCACCACGACTACCAGAGCGCTCTCGAGTCGTGGGCGGTCGGCCACCATTCCGGCCGCCAGAACGAAGATGAGCGGAAACGCGAGCCACTGCACCAGCGGCATGTTCGCATACAGATCATAGAATGCCACCTGGAACAAGGAGCCGCCGATTGCGTACGACGCAACAACCGCGGCCGCCACAGCCGCTACAGCCCACAGCACTCGGCGCTCCGGCTGCACCCAGCGCATCAAGCCGAGTCCGACGGCGAGCAGCCAGACGGCCACAGTAAGCAGGTTGAGTGCCTTGGCGAGCGGAATGGGGGGCAGCGCGACCACGAGCCACGCACCAGGCGCCACGAATGCAAGGAACACCAGGAACCCGGGCGCTAACGCGCGCCACGTGACCTCCTGCGATCGGGATTTCGCCATGGCCACCTCCTAACGAGGACTGTAGCGTAGCGCAGCCTCGGAGTGACACACGTCCCTGCAGAAATCCCTCTGCGCTGAGTAGGCCCACACCTGGTGGCACGTGTTGCAGCGAGCACTGCTCGCGCCCTTGTGGGACTCAGCAAGCTGGGGCCCGTGCCCTCTTCCGAGCAGAGGACCGTGACACCTGGTGCAGGGGCGACGTGTAGCCGTGTGGCATGACGAACTCATGCAAGTGCTGCCGTTGCCGTACCAGTAATCGACCGCGGCAGAACGCGCGTGGGCGTACAGCATGAACGTCTCATCGTGCGGCATCCGCACCCCATGGCATGGATCGCACTCTCTACGCTCATCATGGCATCCTCCGCACCGGACCTGCTTGACCTGGACAGCCGCAAACTCGGTTGAGCGGGCGCGCGCTGCGGAAGCGGCCTGCCGGTCGTGACAGGTCGAGCACTCGCTGGATGCCTGCTTCGAGTCGTGGCACCTCAGGCAGGGGTTCATGCCGGCGTTATGCGCCGCTACAACGCCGTCCGTATAGCGGTGACAGTCGAGACACTCAACCGCAGATTCCAAGGGCTCCACGTGCGACATACGCAAGCCCCGCTGCTCATTGACCGCTACTCCCCCGAGGTCTCCCCGGTGGCACGAGAGGCACCCGGACTGCGTGGGGCGGCCGTAGTTGGGCTGCAGTGAGGGCTGGATGACGCCGTCCACGAAGTGGATCGCCCGGGACGGGACGTTGAACACGTAGTGCCCGAGAGCACCGCTGGGCTCATGGCACCCCACACAGGATGCGCCGGCGTGCGGATCGACCAACCCCGCCGTTTCTGAAATGGCGTGCGGCTCAGTCGTATGGCACCCCGCACACACGGGATTCTGTGATGTAGAGAACCCCGCCGCAAGCCAGATGACACCAACCATCGCCAACATGATGCCAAGCGTGACCAGCCGTGCCCGAGGATCGACCTCCTCGCGGGCCACCTCCGGCGCGCGGGTCTGCGGCTCCCCAGAAGCAGCTTGACCGCCCTCATCGTCCTCTTCGTCGTCGAATGCCGACGGAGCAAGCATGAGAACCGCAACGATGACGATGGTGAGGACGATAGCGATGACGCCGTAGAGCAGCAAGGCGGCGGTGAGGTTGGCCGTGGGGTCCCATAGCAGCTCGATTAGCTGAGTGCCCACATCCCGCAGGATGGATGGGTCGAACACGCCATCGGTGAGCAGCTGATCCTCTTTCACTGAGCTGCACCACCTTGTGCGGGAAGATTCACGGCGCCGCCAGGATGCACATGTTTCACATGACACACGGAACAGTCAGTGTCGACATGGCACCGCGAACAGAGGGTGCGGTTCTGCTCAGCCTCTACACCGTGTGCTATCACGAATCGCCTTGGATGGGGCATCGAAAGACCATGGCACCCATCGCAGAACTGCGGCTCATGACACGATTCGCACTTTGCCTTGCGGTCTTGCGAGAAAGTCGAGTGCTCCTTCATGAAGCCGCCATCATGCGGTAGTCCAGGGCCATGACACGTGCCGCAGTCGGCAGCAGTGTGACACGCGGCGCACGTCGAGCTGTCGCCCATGCCGTGAGTGCGCTCCCATTCGGGCCCGTGCGTGATCGCGAACACCCCGGTTCTGATCCGATTCTCAGGAGAGCGGCCCACGTGGCACAGGTCGCACGCAACCGACCCGTCCGATGCGTGACACTGAAGACAGGTCTCCATGTCGTAGGTCCGTACCCACGAGACGGCACTCCCATGTGCGGTGGTCGAGTGACATTCGGTGCACCGGATTTCATATGCACACGTCGAGTGGTCTACCCGAATCCCGTTCGCAGAGATCGCCTCATCGTCCACCTTGTCATGACACGACAGACATCGTGCATCCGCGACATCGGCCACGTCTCTGACCGACCATGTGCTCGAAGGAACCATGCGCCCCAGATGCGCGCTGTTGAAGGCGATTCTGCCCCATGCGCCACCCTCAGAGTGACACTGCAGACAGTCGACTGAGGCGTGAGCGCCCTGCGCAGACGCCGAGACAAACGCAGGTTCGGTGTGGCAAGCGGCGCAGCGCTCCGGCCCCCAAACGGTGCCCCAGACACCAACGCCAAGCAGTAGGGCGAACACTAGGGAGACCGCAGCGATGAGAACGGTCTTGCGCATGAAGCGGGGCCCTTTCCAGTCAGGTAGTTGCGACGCAGAATCCGAGGGAAGCCATATGCTTTCAGCGCACAAGACAGAGAGCCTCACGGCGCCGCTCGATGAGCACTTAGCGTACCAGAGTACTCGCGCCAGAAGACACCCACACACAACACAGAGCTATCGAAGAGGAGGGGGCCGACTCCTTTCGGAGCCGACCCCCTCTTGCTCTCAGAGAATCCGTGGACTCTCAGCTGGTGCGAGTGCAGTACTAGTGGGTGATACCGATACCACTGGTAGCGTTACGGTGGCACTTGAGGCAAGCGCCGTCGAACGCCTTGTCGTTGGGCTGGGTGAAGTAGCTAGCGCCAGCGCCAGTCGAGTTGGCAGCGGTGGTGTACCACAGGTAGGCACGCTGGCCACCGGTGTTGTTGGTGCTAGAAGCAGACGGGACCTGTCCGTGCGGGAAGGTGAAGCCCGACACGGTCGTGGAGCCGTCACCGGTGAGCGAGTCGGTCTGGTCGTGGCAGCTCACGCAGCTGGCAACCGGGGTGTAGGAGCCAGCGTTGTTGTTGGCTGCCGCACCAGCGGTCATGTGACCGGTGACGTTGCGGTGATCGGTGAGGTCGTAGCGCGGACCCTTGCGATCCTCAGACCAGCCCTTGGTCGTAACGGAGAGCAGGGTCTGGTAGTGGCAACCCTCGATGTTACAGGTGTAACCGGTACGGACGGACGAGCGAGTCGCCTCGTTCCAGCCGGCGTCGCCGTTGAGCAGCGCGACCGTGATGCCCGAGGCGGCCGAGTTACCCAGAGCTCCCTTGGAAGTCAGGTAGGTGTCGACAGACTTGGAGAGCAGCTTGGCCTGGACGATCGAGTACGCCGAGCCGTTGGCGCCGTGCGGGTTGTCCACGTGGCAGCCGCGGCCGTTGCAGGTGGTGGAGACGGAGTGCGGGCCGGTACCGACGTTGACCGTGATGTCGGTGACGCCGCTACCGACTGCGTGGCAGCCGATGCAGGTGTCGGTAACCGAGTTCAGCAGCTTGACGCCGTTGCCCTTGGCACGGTGGACCGAGTGGCAGATACCGCACTTGGCGGTGTTAGCCAGGTAGCCCGAGTGCGGGGCGGAGTTGGTCGGGTTGCTGCCCATCGTGCTGAGCAGGGCGCCAGTGCCGGCGCCAGCCTGCGAACCCCACGTGTAGTAGTCGGTGTAGTTGGCCCAGGTACGGGAGGGAGTTGCAGAAGCGACGGCCGCGAAGGCAAGGACGAAGACGGTCGCAAGAGCAACTATAAGAACGGTCTTCTTCATGGAGACTCCTTTTGTGTTGTTTACGGAAAGCGCTTGTTTCATATGCGCACCTCCTTTCCCAAGCTGGTTAATTACAGACGCGATACGATTCGACGGTAGTGCCGAGCAGTAATCGCGTGGCTGCTATACCCTTTCGAACCCTCGTAATCAAGGTGAAGATTCTATGTGCAGTGTACCGCGGCAGGGCTTGCTTTAGCAACCCCTAATCTTCAGTAATGCTGGGTGTTTCACTCTCATCGTCAGCGCCTAGGACCGCGTTGGTGTCGCCCGAATGGCGGCGCTTACGTATGACGCGGGCAACCAGCCAGATGATCAGAATCAGCACAAGCAACAGCAGCGGGAACAGGCAGGCGCGCAACGGACCGGACAGCGCGCGATTGACGGCGGCGGCCGCAGCGTTGCCGCCCGCAGAGCCAGGGATCCTCACGATCTGGGCCCTCGAGTTCATGGTGTCAGCAACGGTGAACCAGTCCCGCTCTGCGTCGTAGGCAACACCTGTGGGGTACAGGAACTTCCCATCCTCCGCCCCGAACTCACCGTACTTGGCAATGAAGGATCCGTCCTCGGGATCGAAGACGGCAAGTGCACACTCGTACATGTCGACAACGACAAGCCTGCCAGCCCCGTCGACAGTCAGCGCCATCGGCAACTGCAGCTGGTCGCCCTCGGCCAGATCAGGCTTGGCGTCAGTCTGGATCTTGAGCTTGTCGTCTACCATTTCGGCCTGGTTGGTAGGTAAGCCCGTCCGCACGATCCACAGTCGCTTACCCTCGCTGTCATACGCGCTCAGCCGGTTGTTGAACGAGTCGACAACGTAGACAATCCCGTTGTCCCCTAGGGCGATCCCATGCACGTAGTCGAACTCGTCATCACCTTTGCCCATCGCACCGATGACCTGAAGAGGTGTGCCATCCTTCTCAAGGATGGCAAAGCCAAAGCGGGTGCCCACTGCGATCCGTTCCTCGTCCACATCGATCGAGAACGGGCTGGGAATCCCAAAAGAACCGGCCTCCGCGCCGTTCGCGTCGAGAACACGCACGAGATCGTTCTGTCTCTCGGTGACGTACATGAGCCCATCGGGCCCAAACGCCACGCGCCCTGGTATAACGAGCGGGTCATCATCGGGTCCACTTTCTTCGCGGACATACTGACCCTGCGGGGTGAACTGGAAGACACTCCGCCGATCGGCATCGTTTACCCAAATCGACCCATCCGGACCAGGAACCGCCGACTGCACCATATTGAACTGGTCTTCCGGGGCCTCCGAGAGCCCGTAGATCGAGCGAATCCAGGTGATTCCTCCAAGATCATCGCCCTGAGTAGGCGCTCCTGCGGGCGTAATGAGCCTCAACAAGAAGTACGAGGCGAAACCAAGGAGAATCAGGAGAAAGAGCAGGAGCAGTATGAACAGCCGGCGTCCACGGCGCGACTTGTACTTCTCGCTACCCTGGCTCAAGTCAGCAGCCACGGCTGGAGTCTCGGTCATTCTGCAGCTCCGATCCTGTCGAGCGCCTCAAGCGCTTCCCTGCTGTCCGGCACGAATCGCAGTGCTTCCTCGAAGTCCTTCTTGGCGCCCTCGGTGTCATCGATCTTGAGCTTCGCGTTGCCACGATCGACCAAGATATCCGCAGCACCTCGGGTCTTGCCAATGTAGATATCATAGTTCGAGATCGCCGTTTCCCAGTCCCCGGTAGCCTCGCTGGCCTCGGCGATGATCAAGACGGCGATGTAGTAGTTCTCGTGGAGTCCCCTGATCTGTGCCCGTGAACCGGTCAGGCCACCCTTCGCCACCTCTTCATCGTACTTGGCCTGCACCTGTTCCATCGCCTCGAGCGCGGCCTTGATGGCAGCCTCGTGGTCATCTTCGGACTTGTAGATGCGCGCCTCGGCAATACTGAACTCGCCCGTGCCAGAGTCGTCTAGGTTCTGACGAGCCCCAGCAAGCACCGAACGAGCTCGCGACTGCTGGCCGGCACTCACCAGTGTGGCAACGTACTGGCCCCACATAGCAGTATCGGAGGTACCCACGCTGACAGCCGTCCGCGCTTCAGCGAGCTCCTTCTCGGCCAGGGTGCGGGGACCCTTGGGCGTGAGCACGCCGGTTGACAGGATGCCGATCACGCTCGCTAGAAAGAGAACGACAATCGCGAAAGTCACGACCGCAAGCACGCGCACCAGCGGGTCTGCGAACATGCTCCGCCGGACACGGCGTGCGGGCGGAGCCTCGGCAGGAACCGAACCGACCTCGATCTCGACCTCGTCTGGCGAGATGTCTCCAGAGTCGTGAAGCGGCTGCTCTTCGACAGGCTCCTGCCGTTCGATCTCCTCATGATTGTCGGGCATCGAATCCTCCTGGTCACTTCAACGCACTTTGGCGACCGTTCCGCCGGCGGGCTGCCTAGAGCGTACTGCATGGAGGTGATCCTCCACGTAATCTACGTACATGTTTGGTAAGCCTTCTTTGTGGACAAACCGTCCGCGCACCAGCAAGTTGAATGCCGAAACGGCAGCGTGTCCCGCGGCCTCCGTCGGTCGCGCGATGAGTCACCGTCAGTCGAGATCCTCTGGCAACGCGATATGACCCACCACTGCGCTCGCTGCGGCGACAGCGGGTGAGCACAGGTAGACCTCGGACGTGGGGTCTCCCATGCGGCCTACGAAGTTGCGGTTGGTGGTCGCGAGGGCGCGCTCCCCTGCCGCAAGGATTCCCATATGCCCGCCTAGGCACGGTCCGCACGTAGGCGTCGACACCGCGGCGTTGGCATCGAGGAAGATGTCGAACAACCCCTCGTGCATCGCCTGGCGGTAGATCTCCTGCGTCGCCGGGATGATGATCATGCGGATGTCGGGGTGTACGGTGCGTCCCTTGAGTAGCTGCGCGGTGATGCGCAGGTCCTCGATGCGACCGTTGGTACAGCTGCCTACAACGACCTGGTCGATCCAGATGTCGCGGGCGTCGGCGGCAGGGCGCGTGTTGGAAGGCAGGTGCGGGAACGCGACGGTGGGCACGATCCGGGTCGCGTCGACCTCGTACACCGCGGCGTAGTGTGCATCCGCATCCGAAACGTACTCGACCGGCTCGCGCTCGAAGCGACCCTCAATGTATGCGCGCGTGGTGCCGTCAACAGCGATGATGCCCGACTTGCCGCCCGCTTCGATCGCCATGTTACAGATGGTCATACGGTCATCCATGCCCAACCGCTCGATGGTGTCGCCCGTGAACTCCATCGCCTGATACAGCGCACCATCGACACCGATCATGCCGATGATATGCAAGATGATGTCCTTGCCGCACACCCACGGAGACAGCTCGCCGGTGATGTTGAACTTGATCGACTCGGGGACCTTGAACCAGGCCTCGCCGGTGGCCATACCGACGGCAGCGTCGGTAGAGCCCACACCCGTGGCGAACGCCCCCAGCGCGCCATAGGTACAGGTGTGAGAGTCGGCGCCGATGATCACGTCGCCGGGGCCAACCACCCCCTGCTCGGGCAGCAGCGCATGCTCGACGCCCATGCAGCCGATCTCGTAGTAGTGAGTGATGCCCTGCTCGCGCACGAACTCGCGCATGATCTTGGCCTGCTCGGCGCTCTTGATGTCCTTGTTGGGCGTGTAGTGGTCCGGCACCATCACGACCTTCGTGGGGTCCCAAACCTTCTGGACGCCGATCTTGGCGAACTCCTTGATGGCGATGGGCGCCGTGACGTCGTTCGACAACACGATGTCCAGCTGGCAGTTGATGAGCTCACCCGGTTCGACCTCATCGAGGCCGGCGTGGGCGGCGAGGATCTTCTCGGTGATCGTCATGGCACGCGGCATGGATGGTGACTCCTTCACGTGACGCGGGGTGTGACAGAGGATTGTATCAGGCATGAGGGCGATCAGCCCACGTCAGCAGACGTTCGATGCCAAGTGGAGACACAGCGAACAGAACGGGGACAACGATCATGCCCCAGTAGTTGATCGCGGTCCCCTTGGCGACATCCACCGCGTCGCTTCCCACGAACAGGAAGCTCAGGAGCGGAAGTGCGCAGCAAAGCCCGGCAAAGACCCGCTCTTCGGTCAGGTTCGAAGCTGCCGCGCCACTAAGCGCAAGCACTCCGAACGTCGCCGGAACAAGCGCGGTACCTCCGATGTACTCAGCGGCATAGCCCAAGCCGGCCACCAAGTTGCTCGGCCCGCCGTTGAACCACTGCGACACGCCCCCCGTGTTGGTCACGATCGCGGCAGCGGCCCCGGCATGCACCACGTATCCCGCCAGCACGACGGTGAAGCCGACCAGCCACATCACCGCACGGAACGTGCGGCGCTCAGGCGGGCCCACCAGTGCTGCCGCGATACCAGCGACAAAGAGGTACACCATCAGCTCTCGCAGCCCCGCGGCCGCGACTGCAGCCACCACCGAGAGAACCGTGAGCGCCTTCCACCGGTCCTGTCCGAACGAAACGATGGCGGCACACACCGAGACGACGGCAAAGGGTACCGCCCACGCCTCGGTCATCAACACCAGCCGCGAGGTACTGACCGACAGTGCCAGCCCATACAGGGCGGCGATAGCAGGTATGCCCAAGGTGAGTGACGTGCGGCGCGCGGACATCCACGCGATCGCACCACCCGCCGCCGAGACGAGAGCCAGGTAGCCAACTATCAGACTCCACGGTTTGCCGGGTAGGTAGTTCCACAGCAGAAACGCCGTTGGCAAGCGCACGGCCAGCACGGTGTTCGGATCACGTTGCCAGCGAATGTTCTCTTGGTAGCCTTGGCGAAACGCTTCATAGAACCCCGCGTCCTCTTGTGTCATCAGCCACAGGACGCGCCGGTAGAAGTCCTCATCGCTCCACTGCTGGCCAACAACGGGGTTCTCGCCCAGCATGTCAGCCCCGGAGCGGCCGTCCTCGGTAACGATGCGGGCGTCCAGTGTGATCACCGTTGCCCAAAGGTTCACGGTCAGGAGCCCCACGATGATCCACGGCACGATGGTCGTAACCTTCGTGCCGTAGGTCTCCACCGCCCATCGGACAACCCACGCGACGGCTGCACTGCCAAAAGCCACCATGGCGCTTTGTGCAAACGCGGTGTCGCCCACCCCCCGGGCGATGACGAACGGCTGCAGCACGAGAAGCCCCATTGTCGACGCGGCGAACGCCACTGCGGCGGCGTTGACGCGGGCCGCCGCAGTGAGCCCGGCCACTGCTCCGACCAATGCGAGCAACTGGATCAATGGCGCGTAGTACAGCAGCCCTCGCGCGACAGTGACGTACATGAGCAAGGCAACAAGCAGGCAGACAGCGTCTCGCCAGCTCGGCTTCACGTACAGGCCGGCAGGCGCGGGTTGCGCGTTGGTGACGGGCCGTTCGCCCTTCTGGGCGCGCTTCCGTTTGTTCTTTGGCACAGTAGGTCGTCACTTCCGAGTCAGACGCGCGATCGTCAAGGAGGAGCGGACTAGGTTCGCTGCTGCATCGGGCACACCATGCTGAGGCCTTGAGCAACGAGATTCTAGCAGTTGAAGCGCGGCAATCACCCCCGTGCGCATTGCCTTGCGCGCCCCGCAGTATGCCCCTGACCCCTACCCCCGAGCCCAGCCGGCCTTCCGCAGGACCCTCATCGCCGACACATTGACCAGCGAGCGCGCCATCCGCAACTGGGCGCTTGCCTTAGGCATGCCGTGCGCGATGCGCACGTCGCGGTAGTCCCGAGCCGTTGCCACAGCCAGACGCGAGCTCACACCCTCGAGGCTGTAGGTTGCAAGGGGCGCAGGCACCCTGACGGAGCGCAGCTTCTCCTCATGAAATCGAAGATAGAAGTCGTAATCTGCGGCGATTTGGTACCGCAGGTCGAACCCGCCCAGCTGCCGGCAGGCTCGTGTTGAGAAAGCACATGCCTGATGACAGACGGGCATCTCAAGCGGTAGACCCGAGGCTAGTCTGGGGCCGTGCATCGAGCTCTGCAGGTGTCTGCGTCCATCAGGCTCAAGCACGTAGGCATCGCCGTAGATCAGGTCTGCGCCGGGATTCGCCGCAGCAGCGTGGGCAACCGCCGCCAGTGCGCCGGGCTCAAGCGCGTCGTCTGCGCCCAAGACGAGTACCCAGTCGCCGCTTGCCAGCGCGAGCCCCTTGTTCATCGCATCGTAGATGCCTCGATCGGGCTCACTGACCCACTTCAGCCGCGCGCCAATGCGAGCCTGGTACGCCTCGATGGGCCCGACGGTGCCATCGGTCGAGCCACCGTCGATGACCAGGTGCTCGTGCAGGGACCCCCCTTGTTCCTCGACGGAATCGAAGGTCCGCACGATGGTCTCCGCAGCATTCAAGCATGGGGTGATCAGGCTGATCGTCATGCGCCACACTCCGCCCGCTGGCGATGGTCCCCCATCACCGCTTCAATCACGATGCGCCGCTGCTGCGCTCGCGCGGCCCACGTCGCCTCACGCTCGACGGCCGCCCTGCCGTTGGCCCCCATGCGCCGGGCCTCGCTCTCATTGGCAGCGAGGGTCGCTACTGCTCGCGCGAGCTCATCGGCTTTGCCGGGAGTGACCACGATTCCTGCATCGTAGCGCTCGATCACATCGGCAACTCCCGGGTAGTCGCTACCAATGACCGGCACGCCGCACGCCATCGACTCGTAGAGCTTGAGTGCCGAGAACCCCTGCGAACCGCGCTCCTGCGTGAACTGCGGCGATGTGGATGCAACGCTGTGCGCGATCACTCCCGCGAGCTCCTCGTACGGTAGCCGCCCAAGGTAGTGGGTGCCCTGATCGTGGTTCACGGCGCCTCTGACCACCGGTTCGCGCTCACCCGCACCCACGAACACAAGATCGACTCCGCTAGGCCACTCGCTGCTTCGCTTGGCCGCCACCAGCACCTCGATACCCTGCCACGGTGCGAACTGCCCGAAGAAGAGAGCATAACGCTCAGGTAGACCCTCCCGTCGGGGGGCGGCAGGCGTGAAGAGCTCGATGTTGGCGCCATTGGGACTCACGATCACCCGGTCGTGCCCTGTCTCCGCATTGAGCCAGCGATGCTGCGGCTCGGTACCGCAGAACACGAACCGGGCATCGCGGTACTGGGCGCGCTGCATGTGCTCGAACAGCGGCCGACCCAATCTCGCAGCGGGCCACGCGATGAACAGGTCCTCGTAGGTGCCGTTGCATTCCTGGAAGACGGGGACTCCGGCGGCTCTCGCCCAGCGCGATCCGGGGTATGCCATGGTGTGTCCGCGGACGTACAGCGCGTCGTAGAGATAGATATCGCGCTTGAGCTCGCGCTGCAACCGCCACATCTCCAGCGCACGCCCCACGGCACCCGGCGCCCCCGTCTCAGGATAGTCCGGAAACCATCGGTCGACGTTCCAGCCCGACTCCTGCCACTCGGACACGATCTCGTTGACCGCCGCCCAGCTGTCTTGGCCCTGTGTGACAGCCTGGAGGCTCAGATAGGCAACGTGAGGGTGAGGGCCCCTCGCCGCTTGACGCACCGCCGAAGCACCGCGGCCCACACACCGATACGAGCGCCAGATTCGGCCGGCGACCGACTGTATCGCGTAGCTGTCAAGCACGCGTTCCCGGGCGCGAACGCCCAGCGCGGAGCGTTCATCCGCAGGTCGCCTGAGGAACTCGATCCACGCCTGGGCGAGTGCCGCGGGGTCACCCGCCATCACGACCACGCCCGCATCGCCCACGATGAGCTCCGAGTCGCCCACAGCGGTCGCCACACACGGTGTCTCGCAGGCCATCGCCTCGATGAGGACCATGGGAAACGCCTCGCCCAGCGATGCCGAGGTCGCGACATCGAAGCCGGCCATGAGCCGCGGCGCATCCGAGCGCTGCCCCGCGAGCGTGATGCGCTCTGGTCTGCCGGTGGCGTCGCGCCAGCGGGGAAGCTGCCAGTGGTCGGGCGTGACGCCTCGGCCGACGAGCAGGAAGTGGGCATCCCCGCCCATCTCGAAGAACAACCGAACCGCCTCGAAGAACCCCTCGTGGTTCTTCTGCGGGTCCACGCGCGCCACCAGGCCGATCACCGGCAGGCTCTCAGGGATGTCGAACTCGGCACGCACCGAGGCGGCGGCTTCGGGCTGCGGGGCGAACCGCTGCGTATCGACGCCGTTGGGGACCACCACGATCTTGTGAGCGGCGTAGCCGTAGGCGACATGCGTCTTGACGGCCGCTCGGGAACACGACAGCACCACGCTGGGCAAGAACCGCGAGAACAAGCCGTTCACGCGCACCACGAGCCGAGTCATGAGGCGCACGCGAGCGGGCGACAGGTCGCTGTTGTGCAGGTGCCAGATGACGTGAGGAACTCCCGCGAGCTTCGCCGCGACACCACCCAGCAAGTCCGCGTGGTACATCCAGGTGTGCACGATAGTGGGCCTGAATCGCGCGAGGTGGCCACGCAGCTCGAACAGCGCTCGCACGCTGGGCCTACCCGCCTCCATACCCAGACCGGTGACTGGGATGCCCATAGCCTCGATGCGCTCGGCTATGGGGCCGCCGTCTATGAGCGAAAAGACGCGGATCTCAAGATCGCCGGGCGTGTGCTTGAGCAGCTCGCCCAGGAAGGTCTCGGCGCCGCCCACCTGCAGGCCGGTGATGACGACCGCGACCTTGGTGCGTGCCGAGAAGGATTCGGCGGTTGCGTCGTGAGAGACTGAGGTGAGCATGGAGCCATGATACGGCATGGCCGAGCGGGGGCCGCTACTCGCGCCTCGGTCTTGGTCTCAGGGCAAAGGCGGCGCCAAGGCCGCGAGCCGAGCCGCGCCGTCAGAGGTGTCCCCATCGAGAAGCGGCACCACGCTCCAGTGCGTGCGATCGAGAGTGGCGGCCGTCCTGGCCAGCGAGAACGCCTCCTCGACAAGCTCCTGATCTCCCAGATGCGTCCCAACGCGCAGGTGCAGTCCCGCAAGCCATGAGTGCGCAGCGTAGTCTCTGGGCGAGCGTGACAACGTGCGTTCGAACGCCGCGACCGCTTCGTCGTGGAGCCGACGAACGTCCTGTGCGGACCCACCCCCCTCTATGGCCTGAGATACAAGCGCTGAGCGGGCCTGAGCCTCTCCGCGCGCATACTTGATTGACAGGGGGTTCAGTTGCGCCGCGCGCCCGGCGAGCGCAACCGGGTCGCCCGGAGCATCACCCCAATACGCATCGCGGGACGCCATGTAGAGCGCGTCAGCTGAGATGAGCGCTCCCCCGCCCAGGATCGAGACAGCAAGAAGCGTGGCCGTCGCAACCGTGAGCACGCGTTTCGACCGGCCTTCCACAACCATACGGCGGGCGCGCGGCGCACAGAGCGCGCCCATAAGCACCCAGAACGGTACTGTCGAGGCGAGCACCGCCACGTTGAACATCATCTGAACCGCGTAGCCAACCAATCCAAGCCAGATGGCCACCTGAAGCGCGTTGGCTTGCTCGGACTCGCCCGCGACAACCGGTCTTGCCCGCCACAGACCCATACCCAGGGCCGCCGCCAACAGAAGCGCACCCACCACTCCAAGCGTCGCCGCATACTGCAACAGCCAGAAGTGCGCATTGTTCGTCGTGGACTGCTCGCCGAAAACCTCGACGAACCGATCAGGCCTGTGAAGCAGAAACGCCTCAAGGTAGTTGTCCGCGCCAAACCCCAGAACGGGCTTGTCGGCAACGGCACCCGCCGTGGTCTGTACGAGCAGGATGCGGCCCGAGCCCGTCTCGGAGAGGCTTGACCCCCACAGGCGCAAGCCCCGCGACGTGGCGACTCCGGTCACGGCGACGATGATGATGACGCCGACAAGCACTATGGACGCAGAGACAAGCCAAGCAAGTCGCGTCCGCCCCGCCCCGGCACGCCCCGCGCTCGGACTGTCAGCCTCACGCTCACCGGCAGGCCGCACCCGGCCCCGCGCCACCACCCAAAGAGCCACTGCGATCGCCAGCTGGACGACTGCCCCGAGCCAGGCGCCTTGCGAGTAGGTAGCATAGAGAGCCGCCAGTATGACCGCGCCGATTGCGGCCCAAGACCACTTCGCCAGCGTCGATGACGCGCTCGCGGCAAGCCCTCCGGCAATCGGCAGTGCGATTACGAGCACACCCGCAAGGAAGTTCGGATTACTCAGGCTGGCGAACGCCGAGCCAAGATAGAGCGTCGACCCGCTATGTAAGTAGCTGGTGGGGTCAAGGCCGATCACTTGCAGCAGCCCGTGGACCGCGAGCAAAGTCGCGCACACCGCGACCGTCGCGGCGAGCGTGCGCACGACCCGTCGCGCACGACCAACCTGCAGGCCGGCTCCGTATGCCAGCGCGTAGAGAAACATCGTGGCGACCCCTTCGAGTCGCTCCGACTGGCCAAGCCACACGAGCGTCGTGCCTGCAAAGGCCGCAGAGAGCACCGACCACAAGGCAAGCGCGCCAAGGGCAAGCAGCGTGTTGTCGACGCTCAGCGGATTGCCGCGCTCGATCATCAGCGCCAGCAGGAACCAGACCGCCGAGATGCCTATGGTTCCTGCGACGAAACGCGCTAGAGCAAGGTCATCGTAGGTGAGCGGATTAGCTCCGATGCCAAGTCCGGTGAGGTTGGTCCAAGCGAGCATGCTTGCGCAAAGCGTCGCAGCCAGCGTCCATGCGGCTGCGGTCGCGACTCGGCTCATCGCCCCTGCACCTCGTCCGCGACTTCGCGTTTCTCGGCCACAAGCAGCCGGTTGTGCGCGTTGGTGTACGCCTTCGCGCTCGCAACGATGATGTCCGAGTGAGCGCCACGTCTGGTGGAGATACCGGCGCGCACGCGAATCGTGACCTTCTCCTCGGTGTTCATCGAAGCGCCCGGCGACTGCTCGCCGTCGGGCAGGGTGGTGTCGTATATGTGGATGCGGTCAGTACCCATCTTCATGCGACCTCCGCCAGTCTGTGGCAATCATCCAATGCGAGCCTCAGTTCAGCTCTCACGAGCACCTTTCAGGGAGAGACAGGGGTCTCTTGTCGCGCGGGGCTCGTCGCCTCAAGCGACTCGATCTTGGCCTTCAATGCAGTCGTGTCGGCCCGCGGTTCCATTTCGAGTGAACGCTGCAGATCCTCTCGGGCAGACCGTGCGTCGCCCTGCGCCGCCCGAGCCTCAGCGCGCTGAATCAGCAGAATCGGACTGTTGGGGAACCGAGCAAGCCCTCTGCTGGTCACATCAACCACGTTCGCGTAGTACGCGGAGTCCACTTCTGATCCGCCGAAGAGGTAGCTTAAAGCTAACAGTTGGTAGTCCTGATAATCCCACGGAAACTCGGAGATAGCGCTCTCAGCATACGCGAGAGCGCTATCCCAAGAAGACCTGACTGTTTCAGTCACGCCAGCTTCGGTGCGCAGAGCATCAAGCACAGAGTCTCGAGCGTTCTCTAGATGGACCTGCGTCTGGTACTTCCGATACTCGACACGGTACGGAGCCAGTCTCACAGCGTCGTTGACGGCATCTGTTCTCGTCTGGCCAATCGAGAATCGCGCCTCGAAGTATCGTAGGTCTGCGAAGATGGGAACCAGCCCGTACAAGAACAGACCGGCACAGATGGCAACTGCGACGATCGCCGTGCTGGTTCGAGTGAGTCGCTTGCTCAGAACGGCGGTGGTGGCAGATGGCGCGGCGACGATCCCGAGCGCAATCCATAGCAGGAACGTCGTCCCCGGCTCAGAGATTCCGAAGAGGAGGGTAACGAGGTAGCCGACAATCGCCCCGGTGAAACCCGCGACCACGGCATTAGCGCGTGAGCTCGCCCGCGACGCGATCACGTGGCGGCATGTATAGAGAATCCAAGCGAGACTCCCGAACAGCAGCAGCGCTCCTACGATGCCAACCGATGCGGCCAGCTGCAGGGGGTAACTGTGCGCATTGTCCGCGAAGGCGGCCAGCGGAGCTGAGAGGAAGTAGTCCGGGGTTCGATACGCGGGAAACACCAGCTGGAACGTGTCTGGACCAAAACCGAACGCGGGCCTGTCCGCGATCGCCCCCGTTGCGGCCTCCCAGAGTTTGAGGCGAGTCATCCCACTCCCGGCGGTGGGCTGGACGAGCGATGCGAGCCGGCTTGGAAGGCTTGTCACACTGTCGCCGCGCCTGTCGACGAGCGCGAACGTGGCCAACAGGATAGCCGCGCCAACCGAGAACGGGAGGTCTATCTTCCGGATGGGCCTAACACCCTGCCTGGCCAGAATCAGAGCTGCGACTCCCAGCGCGACGACGGATCCGATCCAGGCACCACGCGTGAAGGTCAACACCAAAGCCAGGATATTCAGCAGCAGCACCAGCCACCAAGTGACGCGTAGCCTGTCGCTGCGCTCAGAGGCCACAAGGGCGAACGAGACCGCCACGGAGAAGACGAGGAAGTTGCTCAACCCCCCGGGGTTTCCGTAGGTAGAGAAGGCCCTGCCGGCGAAGTCCAAGTTCTGCCACGCCACGGGATCAATGTAGAAGAACTGGATGATGCCGTAGATAGAAACCGGAGCGCTCGCTGCTACGAGCGTCATCGCGATATTGCGAACACGATGGGCGCTGCTGACGAGCTGAACCGTGAGAACGAAGACTGCCGCGTAGAGCAGGTATGTCACCAGCCCCTCACTCCGTTGGTACTGTCCGAAGAGAGAGGTTGACGGACTCACCGATAACGCCGTGACCAAAGCGAGCCAACCAAGAAGCACCGGTATGATCGCGAATGCGCGACTGGCTCGAACTCTGCCACCCTCAGCGAAGACATACCAGCTGAATGATCCCAGTGCGACGAATACCGTTGACCACAGAACGAACATCTTCGGAAGGTCGTACATGTCATAGATGACGGTGCGACCTGTGAACGGCATGGTGAAGACAGCATTCGCAAGCGGAATCAGAAACACGGCAGTCAGCAGGCTGCGCCATGCGATTCTCTCCGCGAGAGAATCGCATGGCGCAGCCTGCGCGCCCACTGTGCCGAGTCGCCTAGGGCCACTCATGCCGCGCTGTGGACGCCGTAATGCATCGGTCCGTCCTCCTCTAGGCTCCGCGGTCATCTACCACGATACAGCCGGGAGGGGTTCTCCTCGTTCGAGTGCGCCCAACGCGGCCGATATCAGCGTACCTTCAACCGCAGTGGTTTGGGCGGCCAGCAGCACGTCCATCGCCTTCTGCGTCTCGTTCTGGGCGGCGTAGAGGCGAGCGAGCTGTACCGCTGCCTCCGGCATCCTGGGTTCCAGTTCCACCAAGCTCTCGAGCTGACGCTGAGCCTCGGCGGTTCGACCCGCGCCTTCGAGCGCCTTCGCGTACTGGAGCCGCAGGGTCGGCGCGTAGCGGAATCGTTCCAGAGCCTTTTCGCTCGTTCGTATTGCATCGTCGTAGTAGGAGGGCCCGATGACGCTGCCTCCGAGGTTTAGGACGATGACTCGCAGCGCGATGAGATCCTGCTCCCATGGGGAGAAGGTCTGCGCGTCCTCGAGCATTTCCAGCGCCTGCTTGTACTCCTCCAGCACAGGCGGGGCAACCTGGCCGGTGCGTGCGCCTGCGCTCAGTCGCTGAATCGCCGGGTCGGCGTACGCAACGGCTCGCGTCACCCGGTATGTGTCGTAGTACGGAGCCAGCCTGACCGCGGTTTCAGCGGCGTCAATCCTTGCCTGCGGGTCGCCCAGCGCCTGGCCCTTCAGGTACTGATTGTCCGCGTACAGCGGAACGAAGCTCGCAACGACAAGGATCGCGCACAGTCCAACCGCGATGGCGGCCAAGGGTCGTGCGTGGGCCTTGGCCTGTAGCGGTCTCTCCCAAGCCGCCGGAGCCAGTACCAGAGCCATCGCAACCCACAGCATGAAGGTCGTCCCCGGCATCGATATGTTGGCGATGAGATTCACGAGGTACCCGGCGCCCGCCGCCCAGAAGGCCGCGAGAACGAGAAGCGTCGGATTTCCGGAACCGCGAGGGACCGCGAGCGTCTTTCGTGCGGATGTCCATGCCGCGATTCCGACCACGGCGAGGAAGAGCGCGAGTCCTATGAAGCCAGCTGTCGACAGCAGCTGCATCGGATAGCTATGAGCGTTGTCCGGGATGGCGAGATAGTCGCCCGCGCTTGCGTAACGGGGTTCGAAGTAGACGGGCGAGAAGAGTCTGAACGTGTCCAGCCCGAATCCCGTCCACGGACGATCGGCTGCCGCGGCAAGCGCAGCCCTCCACAGTCCAACGCGGGTGAACCCGCTCCCCGACTCGAACTCAAGCAGTTCACCGAGCCGAGCAAGAACGTTCGTCACCCTGTCCGAGGCTCCAAGGCTACGCACGATGCCGAGCATCAGCAGCAAGAGCGTGAGCGCCGCGAAGGGCACATCCACTTGACGTTCGATCCGTACCCTCTGGAAGACGGCATAGGCCACCATCAGCGCACAGGCGACCGCTGCACCCAGCCAGGCGCTCCTGGAGAAGGTCGCCATGAGCGCGATCGCCGCGAGCATCGCCCCCGACCAGTAGACGGCTCTCCATGCGATGCGCTTCTCCGCGAGGGCAAGAGCTATCGAGATCGGCAGCACGAACATCAACTGGCTACCAAGGATGAGGGGGTTACCAAGCGTCGAGTACGCTCGCCCCTCAAGAAACGCGGGCACGTCACGAACCCAGTCGACACCCAAGAACTGGAGCACGCCGTACGCGGAGACAATCGAACCCGACCAGAAGACCGCCAGTGCCATCTCCCGCAACCGTGAGCCCTTGTTCGCGAACTGGACGGTAAGGAAGAAGATCGCCGCGTAGATCAAGTACGTGAGCAGGCCCTCACCGCGCGTGTAGTGACCGAAGACCGAAGTCGGCGGATGAATCGAGAATGCCGTGGTCACGCTCAGCCACGCGACAAACCCCAACACCCACGGATCGAGCACCGTGCGCCGGACAGAACGTCCGTTGACAAGTGCCGCCCAGGCCCACGCTCCGAGCGCCACAAGAGTCGAGGCGCGCAGGACAAACATCTTAGCCTCGTTGTATATGTTGGCCGTGAACGCCTGCTCGAAGCCAAGCCATCCGAAATCGGTCATCGCAAGCGGCGTCAAGAAGACCGCGACCAAGAGCGCTCTCCATCCGATTATGTCGGCGACTGTTGATGCCTTCACCGGTGGCGTCGCCCTCACAGCTGCCTACCCTTCCTTGAAGACGGTCTCGACGGACTTCAGGCCCAAGCCGCGTACTCGGGACGAGCCTCGCGCGCAGCGGCCCCAGCACAAATGCCAGGGCCGCGCGCAGTCACTCCACGTTCCGGCTCCTCACGGGCGAACCAAGAATCGGGCCGCTACCACAGGCCCATCCCGGCACGCGCGAACCTACGGCACATTATGCCTGAACCAACCTGTGGCCGTCGTCGGCACGATGACCCACACGTCAGACTCCGCCTCTTCGTCGTACACGAAGTAGCCCAAGGTCGACTCCGCGGAGATCTGCGGCTTCACCGTCTCGACGTCATCGGTGAAGACGGTACACCCGCCGGCCCCACCTTGATCGCGTCCACCTTCCAGCCCGTCTCGTAGATGTCCTGGTCGTGATGTTGCCGGCCAGGCTCGTCCAATTGGCGCCCCCGTCTGTGGAGACCAAGATGTAGCCGTAGTCCCAGCCGGTCTCGATCTCGTGGAGCGACTAGAAGTCCATCACCGGCCCCGCCGGCAGCGTGCCATCGGGAGCGATCGTCAGGTACGACGTCAGTATATGGCCGTCGCTCGCGGCACGCGAGCCCCACATGTAGGTGCCGTCGTACGGCGGCAGAACCAAGATGTTTGGGCCGTGACACGTGGAGCATCACCATATAGACACCCGCCCATTGTCTACCGTAATTTGGCCTTCTTGGTACAGCTTCTCTGGTTCGACTGGGTCGACTATCATACTTTCGCCCTGCTAGTCAGATCAGTCCGAGGAGGGGATCACGCTTTGGCCGTCGAGCTGATCGCGGAACTCGCACAGGGCTATGAGGGAAGGCCGGACCTGGCGCGCAGGCTGGTGCTGAATGCGCTCACCGCGAACGCGGACGCAGTGAAACTGCAGCTCGTCCTCGCAGACGAACTCGCCACTCCTTCTCACCCCCGCTACGAGTGGTACCGCAGTCTCGAAATGGAGCAGTCCGTCTGGACCGAGCTAGCCAGCTCGGTCCATGACGCTGGGCGAAGGCTCTACTTCGACGTCTTCGGGCCTACCAGCCTCGCGACAGCGGCACAGATTGGTGCCGACGGCGTGAAGATTCACGCCTCGGACTTCCACAATAGAGAGTTAATTGGACGCGCAGTCGAATCATTCCCCCGGGTATACGTGTCGATTGGTGGGATTCGCGCAGACGAGGTCAGTGCGCTTGTTGAGGACCATGATTTCGGCGCAGACTCCCCCATCCGGCTTCTGTACGGCTTCCAATCCTTCCCGACTGCCGTTTCCGACAACAACCTGCACCGGTTTCAGCAACTCATCCTGACATTTCCCGACGTCTGGTTTGGGTTCATGGACCACAGCGACGGAAGGAGTGCTGCCGCTTGGCACATTCCGCTGATGGCAGTGGCGGTCGGAGCGGTCACGCTGGAGAAGCACATGACGCTCGAACGCGAGCTTGATCTGGTGGACAGCGCGTCCGCGCTCACGCCTGAGGAGCTCAGCCAGTTCGTTAAGGTCTTGCGCGAACTCGAGCCAGCGCTCGGCAGCGCGTCAACGGAACTGTCCGAGTCCGAGGAAGCCTACAGGCGAAAGGCGCTCAAAGTGGTCGTCGCTGCGAACCACCTGCCCGCTGGCCACGTCATAGTCCCGGCCGACGTGATGCTGAAGCGCTCGCCGGAGGACCCGCGCGGTCTCCTTCACCGTCCCCAGGAAGCCACCGGTCGTCGCCTCACGATAGACGTGGACACCGACCGTCCGATTTCGGCTGAGGACCTCTCATGCGGAGACTGATCGCCACTCTCGCCTGCCGTCTAGCCGGCAGCCGTCTCTATGGCAAGCCTTTGCAGAACCTCGATGCCGAGGCTGGCGTCCCAATACTCCAGCACCAAGTCAACTTGCTGCGCAGCCTACCTGAGGTGGCCGATGTCGTCTTAGGAATCGCTGAGGGTCGTGCCAACGATGCGCTCATCGAGTTCGCCGAACTGCAGGACCTCACCTACATCGTCGGCGATGAGCACGATGTGCTTTCCCGGCTCATCCAATGCGTGAACGCGGTCGGTGGGACAGACGCTATCAGATTGACGACCGAGTCGCCGTTCACCAACTGGGAACGCCTTGCTGACTCCTGGAGGATGCACATAGAGCATGCCAACGATGTGACGGTTCTGACCGAGGTTCCTGTCGGCTCAGGGTTCGAACTCTTCACCGTTGAAGCACTCGAGACCTCTCATCGTGAGGGCGCTCAACGCCACCGCTCCGAACTGTGCAGCCTGTACGTGCGCGAGCACCTCGATGACTTCAAGGTCCAGATACTGCTCGGCGAGGAAGACGTTCGACGCAGCGACATCCGCCTCACAGCGGACTACCCCGAGGACCTGATCGTATGCCGGACCGTCTACGGCGCGTTGCGTGCAGATGCGCCGCGGATACGTCTTGCCGACATCGTGCGGTTCCTCGACTCGCGGCAGGATCTGCACGCCTTGATCGCGCCCTATCCCAGCGGATCGACATGGGGCTCCATAGCGGCAGCCAGGGCAGAATCCTCGTGACGGCGCATCAGGGCCGCTGGCGCGGTAGAATCTGCTTCGCGGCAAGTGGGCTCCGGCTCTGGAATCCCTCGCCCGCCTGAAGTGACATGCACATCAGCTGGAGCTCACCCGTGAGCGTCGGAGGCCTGGATGACCACCCTCTTCTGCATTCGACCCAAGGGGTACAACGTCGGCAACGACGCGATCTATGCGGGGATGCAGCACTTTCTGTATGAGGCCTTTGGCGAAGTCGTTAACCTCATCTCGATTCCTGCCACCACCCGGTACGACAGCGTTGCGTACGCCGGGCTCACCGCTCGAAGCATCCACGAGATCAATCAGTACGGGCACGGCGTGATTGTTGGGGGCGGCAATCTCTACGAGAACGGCGAGCTCGACGTCAACGTCGAAGCCCTCGGAGCGCTGCAGGTGCCGCTCATGCTCTTCAGCCTGTCACGCGGACGGATATACGACCGACACGGAAAGCTGACCGACCGCACGGACGTCATGCCCGAGGGGACCGTCGCCGCTCTCAACAGGCAGGCGTCGGTCTCGCTGGCCAGGGACAACGCGACAGGCGACTACCTGCGCAGTATCGGATTCGCCGATACGATCGTGGGCGGGTGCCCGACCTGCTTCTTGAATCGCATCGAAGACCGGCTTCCCAGGCTGACCGGCAAGGACAGGGCCGACGTTCTGCTTTCGGTGAGGAATCCAGCGCTGATGAACGTTTCGCTGCGGAGGCAGTCCGAAGTCCACGATGACGTATGCAGGCTGATCGACTTCCTCCGGACGCGCGGACATGAGGATGTCCGGCTGCTGTGCCATGACCACCGCGACGTCGCGTTCGCAGCCTCCTTTGATGCGATCGACTACGTCTATACGGGCGACGTGTACTCCTATCTCGCAATGCTGCGAGCATGCAACCTGAGCGTGACGTACCGGCTGCACGCGGCGATACCGTGCCTGTCTTTCGGAGTACCAACGATCAAGATCAGCTACGACGAGCGCGCTCTCAGCCTGATGGACACCATCGGATTCGGCGAGTGGAACATCGACATGGTACAGACGAACGATATCGTCGCTGCAGTCGCGGACCGCTATGACCGCCTCGGCGAGCTTGCGGGCATCCGGGCGGCGGCTCAGCCTGCTTGGGACCGGTCGTACGCAGTTATGAGTGACGGGTTCAGGCGCTTCGCCGCGGCCGTCCGAGACTGCGCGGAACGCTAGGCACCTACAATCAGGAGGCCACCTCCCGTGTCAGTCCACATCATCGCTGAAGCAGGAACCAACCACGGCGGCGACCTCGCGACAGCCAAGCGTCTTGTCGATACCGCCGCAGCGGCAGGCGCCGACACCGTCAAGTTCCAGATCATCTACCCCGAAGGCCTCTACCTGCCCAGTTTCTATCGCAATGGTCACTACGAAGATAACGCCGTGTTCATCCAGCGAGCCGCCGCGATGCTCTCAGACGATGACTACCGCGAGCTCGCCGAGTACGGCCGCTCAAGCGGCATCCCCTTCACGGCAACCGTGTTTGACCTCCGCGGCATCGCCCTCGTCGACGAGCTGGACGTCCCCTACATCAAGACCGCCTCCTGTGATCTGAACAACTCTCGCCTCCTTGTTGCCTGCGCTGAGACTGGACGGCGAGTAGTCATCTCGACCGGCATGGCATCGCTAGGCGAGATAGAGCGAGCGGTCTCCGACGTGCTGGCCACCGGTAACACCGACGTGGTGCTCATGCACTGTGTGTCGGTGTACCCGTGTGCGCTCGAGGACATGAATCTGGGCTTCCTCGCCGCGCTGAAGCAGGAGTTCGGTCTGCCCGTGGGCCTCTCTGACCATACTGAAAGCAATCTCGCCGCCGCGGTTGCAGTTGGCGTGGGCGCGACGTGCGTCGAGAAGCACTTCACGCTTGATCGCGCGGCTCCCGGCTTCGACCACTCGTATGCAATGGAGCCCGAGGGCCTGAAGAGCTACGTTTGCGATGTGCGATCCGTCGATAGCGCCTGCACGCCCCGCGCCGAGAAGCTGCTGCCCGCCGAGGAGGAGGTCAAGCTGCGCGCCCGGCGCTCGGTGTATGCGGCGCGCGACATAGCCCAAGGCGAGACACTGGCGGAGGCCGACATCCTCGTGGTGCGACCCGAGGGCCCGCTCGCGCCCAACGAGGCGGGCGCCGTTGTGGGACGCCAACCCACGAGCGTAATCGCCAAGTACCAGCCGATAACCTGGGAAGACCTATGCTAGATTCCTCCATGCTTCCTGGGTCCGAAAGCCGACCGCAGGCGGCTGGGTCGCGAGTCGCATTCGTGTGCACCGGCACACTTGCAGACGGCTTGGGTCATCTCACCCGCACGATCGCCGTGGCTGCCGCGATGCCCAACTCTGCCGACCTTCAGATCATCGTAACAGGAGGCACAGCCGCGCGGGCCTTGCTCGAAGACGCAGGCCTGCCGCACACGGTTGTGGAGAACGCGGAACAAGCAGCCACACTGGTTCGCAAGTTCGCGCCGGGCGTGGTCGTCTTCGATCTTCTCCGCATGGGACCGAGCGACTTCGAAGCGATAGCCCGCGACGCTACCACCGTGAGCCTCTCCCCCGTCTTCGACCACTTGGGCGATGTCGATGTCCTTTTCCACCGAACATCAGTCGAGGATCCGAGCTGGCACCTCCCTCCGAGTCATCCCGAAATCCGCAGTGGGCTCGACTATGCTGTTGTTGCGGATCGCTGCGAGCGAATCCCCACCGAGATGTACCGGCAGACGCTCGCGAGAGAGTACCTGTCCGTGGCGGTATCGATGGGCGGAGCGGACGCCGCAAACAAGACCCTCGAAGTAGTACGCACGCTGCGAGAGAATGAGCGCAAGCTACTACTGTGGGTACTCCTCGGCGAGGGATACAGCCACTCGTACCACGACCTCGTTGAGAGCGCGCGTGGTGCCCGGCACGAGATCATTCTGGCGAAGACCAACGAGTCGATGTGGCACATCCTGGGAACGTGCGCCATGGGTATTCTGGCAGGTGGCACGACCACCTATCAGGCCGCGTATGCGGGGCTACCGTCGCTCAACATCCTCGAATCAGCGGACCGCCGGTTTCTCACTGACGAGCTGGTAGATGCCGGAGCGTGTCGCCGACTGGGTGACACGCTCGGCGAGTCTCTAGCCCAGCTGAACACAGCGGTCGAGCGGCTCGATTCCCAGCGTGAGGATCTTCTAGCAATGCACCTCACCTCGCGAGAGCTCATCGACGGGGAAGGCGCAAGCCGCATCGCCCGAGAGCTGATGGAGCTTGGCCATGACCGTTGAGGCCAGTGCGGCGCGAGCCGCGAAGGGCACGGTCCTGGTTGTCGGCGCTGATCCGGACTGGGATCTGGCACATCGGCTAGCCGCAGACGCCGAGCAGATCGTCTGCTTCACGCTCGAGGGACTTGTGGCACTCGGACATCAGGCGGGACACCGCGTGTCTGTGGTCGACGTAACCTACCGGATGGCGGAACTCGAAGCCGAGGGGTGGGCACTCGCGACGAATCTCATCGATCATCTCAAGGCCGATGCCCCCTGGCTTTCGCCGGAGATGCTCGCTGTCACGAAGAGGTCGGTGTTCATGTGGGTTCTCTGGCCAATCGTGCAGGCGCGCGCGCGTGCGACGGCGGTACGCCCCAGCGTCGGCGAGTGGACGGACATCAAGTCAGTCGGCGTTTCGGCACTGGACGAGCTGGCGCTTGCCGGCCCGCTTGCCGCAGTCACGCGCGATGACGACGTGGTCGCTGCGGCTACCTCGCACAACGCAGGCGCGGCCGAACGAGCGCTCGACCACGACACTCAGCGGCGAGGTGCGGACCTGCGTCTTGCTGCCGCCGCGCTGGCGGGCAGCGCCGCAGGCGGACCGCGCTGCGCTGTGCTGCTGAGTCAGCGGGTGCACCTCAGAGCGCTCAAGAGCGCGATCGCGGCGCTCTCACGCACTGGTTGGCAGCACGTACTCATCGACATGTCTGTCGAGGGCGACGTGAGAAAAGAGGCACCGGATGCCTTCGAGACGGTAGTGCACCTCAATCCCCAGACCAGTGTCCTGGGAACGCCGCACGACATCCTCGACGCGCGCGCCGCCGACGAACAAACCGCGTTGGTGATAGCACAGTGGGCGCGCTCGAGCGACCTGTCGGCGTACGCAGCCAACATCGCGTCCGGATTCGCTTGGCACCACAACGCCGTCAGCACGTGGGCGCATGCGCACGAGATTCTTCTGGGTGCAGCGTCGCCAGCCGTGTTGTTGTGTGCGAATGAGACCTCCCCCGTGATCGAGTCCGTGATTCCTCCCGCCCGGCAGCTAGGCGTCCCCACTGTCAACGTACAGCACGGCTCTATTGCCCGGACCGTGCGCCGGGCCGAGTTCGGGTTCGACGCGTTTTGCGTTTTTGGTGCAGCGCATGCCGAGATGCTCGAAGCGCTGGGTACGCCCGCAAGCGGCATCCGCGTTGTCGGCAACCCGTTCCTCGACGGACTGCCTCCCAGCACGCCGACCGCGTCAGGCGAGACGTCGGCCACCCGCGCTGTCGGCGTAAGGCATCCGCTGGTGGTCCTGTTTGCGGCACAGCACTCGGGCGGGCGGCTGACTAGCTGGGTTATCTACGAGACGCTCAAGGTCATTCTCGAGTTCCTCGAATTCGATTCCGACTGCCGGCTCGTGCTCAAGCTCCACCCGCTTGGCGCAGGACATGAGCTGGGCTACGAGATGGCGCTTGCCGAGCACCCTGATCTCGCGGTCGAGATCGTGCGCGACGCCCCGCTCTACGACCTCATCGGCGAGGCCGACTGCGTGGCGACCTATTCCTCGACCGTCGCATTCGAGACGCCGTCACTCAGGAAGCCGACCATCATCGTCAACCCGCTCGCCTCGCCCGATCCAGTCCCGCTGGTCGTGGACGGAACGGCGCTGAGCGCCTCGACCGCCGGGGAGTTCGCTGGATGCATCGACGCCATCAGAGCCGGCACCGCAGTGAACGACGAGACGTACTTGAGGGTCGAGGAGCGCTACGCCCACATGCGTGACGGGCGCGCGGGCGCTCGGGTGGCAGAGGTCTGCGGGGCCCTGAGTGACGGGGAGCACGAGGCCACGCTGCACAAGTCGGGGGGTCGCTGATGCTGGACAGCATCTTCGCGCGGATGCGGGATTCGCGCCGGAGACGGGCCGCCATGCTGATGAACAGGCAGCGCGTGGAGCGTGTCCTGAGTTCCGTCGCAACTTGCGGACCCGGCCTTCGGGTCAACGGCGACTGCGTCATCGGTGGCGGGCACAATGTACGGCTGGGCGGCAACGTGAGCTTCAATGGCATCTGGATCGACGGTGGGGGCGGCGTGACCATCGGTGACAACTTCCACTCGGCAAGCGATGTTCGCATCTTCACCGTCAACCACGACTACGACGGCGGGACAGCGCTGCCCTACGACTCCAGCGTGGTGCACAAGCCGGTAGTGATCGAAGACAACGTCTGGATTGGCTACGGGGTCATCGTCACGCCTGGGTCGATCATCCGAGAGGGCGCGGTCATCGGCGCCGGAGCTGTGGTTGCGGGCGAGATTGCCCGGTGCGGCGTTGCCGTCGGCAATCCCGCCCGAGTGGTTAAGTACCGTGACATCGAGCACTACGAACTGCTCAAGGCGCAGGGTCGGTTCCACTAGCCTGCACTGCCCCAGATCCCGGCTTGCGAATCGGTACGAACTCGGGAGACTCGAACACCATCGGGTAGACTGCTCAGGAGACTCGAACGACCACATGTTCGGGTGACTGCCCGCTTCCGGCTCAGCAACCCCTGGAGTGCGCACCACCAATGGCACGACCCTCGATTGATTTCAGGAACAAAACTCTCTGCTACGTCTCCACTGGAGCGTTCGGCGGCGTTTGGCGCACATGGAAGCAGGCGCGCACGCTCGCGGATTCTGGCGCCCGAGTGGTGATAGTGGGCTATGAGCACCTCATGCCGCAAGCGCTGCTGGACTCGGGTCACGAGATCGTCCTTGTGCCGCCACCTGAACCCGTCGTCTACGTGGCTCCCACGCCCCCAGAGATGCCCGCCGACCGCGAGCCCATCGTGTGGCGCAGTTCCACGAGTAAGAATCGGGTGGTACGAGTGCTCACCAATCGCACGGTCAATCAACTCGACTATCTCCTGAGGAGCTGGGCGAATCGGCACTCAGATGCCTATCGCGCCTATATGCAAGCCGATCGCGAGTACCACAAGAGGCTCGCACATCCGTTCCTGTACTTCGACTGGCAAGCCAACGAAGCTCTCGTGGAGGCCGTCGTCAACACGCACGCGGACATTGTTCAAGCTGTTGACCTTCCTTCCCTCGACACCGCATGGCAGGCTAGCCAACGGCTGCACAGCCGCTTGGTCTATGCCGCGCACGAGCTCTGGGTCGGGTTCGTTCGTAACCCCGACTTCAACGCACAGCCCTTCGAAGCCGCAGGCCTGTTGGCGGTGGAGCGGCGGCGCATCCACGATGCCGACCTCATCACGGTCACCAGCGACACCATGGGCGAGCGCCTCATTCAGATATACGGCATCCACAAGCCACTCACCATCCTGAACTCCCCACCTGAGCGCGTCGAAACACCTCGACCCGTCTCGGAGCCGGTCCGGCTCGTCTATCACGGCGGTCTCTCGAATGACCGCAACATCGATGGACTGATCCGCGCCGTCGCGCTCATGGGAGACCGCGTCACGCTCGACATCCACGGGTTCAGCCGAACAGTCGATCTGGGCGCGCTCGCGAACCTGGCCGAAGAGCTCGGTCTGGCAGACACCGTTCGATTCCACGGCGCGTTCGAGTACGCCGACGTCGTCGACCTTCTGAGCGGCTACGATGTCGGCGTGATGACCGCGAAGGTGATTGAAGAGAACTTCGAAGTAACGCTGCCCAACAAGGTGTTCGATTGCATGTGCGCGGGGCTCGCAGTTGCCATGTACGACTCCCCAGCCGTGCGTGCGGTGCTGGCTGAAGTGCCGTTTGGCATTACGCTCGATCCGTCATCGCCGGTGTCGATTGCGCGTGACCTCGAGCCGCTCGTCAGCGACCCTGACCGAATCGCTCAGATGAAGTCAGCCGCGGTCACTGCTGCTCACGACTACTGGTGGCCCGCGCAGGGCCAAGCGCTCGTTGACGCGTTTGCACACATCCTGAAACGGCGTCGCGTGTCATGAACCGCCCGACTTCCCCGCACGAAGCCGGGGTCCTGGCAGGAACTACGATCTGCTACGTGTCCAACGCTGACTTCTCCGGCTGGACGCGGACCTACCGTCAAGCGATCTCCTTGGCTGAGGCAGGCGCGCACGTCGTGTTCGTCGGGTGGGACCACCTGATGCCACGCGCTCTGACCGACTCACCGTACGAGGTCGTCACCGTGCCGGGCCCGAAGCTGCCGATCTACTATGCTTCGACCAGTCGTTCCGACGCGATTCGATACTTGCTCAACAATACCGTCTGCCGGTTCGCGCACGGAGCGTGGAACAGTGCCTTGGAGACGTGGCGCTATAGGTCTGCTCGGCGACGCTTCATCAACGCAATCCGCCACACCGGTGCGGACTTCGTCCAAGCAGTCGATCTTCCTCCCCTATCAGAAGCCAGTGAAGCGGCGCGCCGCATGGGGGCGAGGCTCATCTACGACAGCCATGAGTACTGGGCAGGCTTCCTCAAGAACCCGGTGTGGCATGCAGCCGCGGGCTGGGCAGAGCAACTGCTGGCGACGGAGGGTCGCGTGATAACCAAGGCCGACCTGGTGCTTGCGGTCAGCGACCCAATGGGAGACCGCATCTCGGCACGCTACGGAATCACGCATCCGCTCACGATTCTCAACTCGCCCATTGCTCGGGTCAAAGAGGTGCTGCCGACTTCCAGTCCAGTGAGGCTCGTGTTCCACGGGGGACTCTCGACCGACCGAAACATCGACGGCCTGATACGGGCGATGGCTCACCTCTCTGGGCGTGCGACCCTCGACGTCCACGGCTTCAATCGAACCACCAGCCGGGGCGAACTCGTCGAGCTCATCGAAGAGCTCGGACTGACCGGCGTCGTGCGGCTGCACGGGCCATTCGACTACTGGAATGTCATCGAGCTGCTGCGCGAGTACGATGTAGGCGTCATGGCGGCAAAGATCTCGGAGGAGAACTTCGCGGTCACACTGCCCAACAAGGTGTTCGACTACATGTGTGCGGGGCTCGCGATGGCGATGTATGACTCAGTGGGAGTACGTTCGATCCTGGATGTCGTCCCGTACGGAATCTACCTCGACTCGACCTCTCCGGAGACCATCGCGCGCGACCTCGAACCCCTCATCAACGATCCCGCGCGCATCGACCGCCTGAAGGCTGCAGCACTGAAGGCCTCACCCGAGTACTGGTGGCCGGCACAGGGACGCCGGCTGGTCGAGGAGATAGCCAGGCTTCGCGCATCCGACTGATCTACCACCAACCCCTTTGGAGTCCAAGCCACGCGATGAGTGCACTCGATACGCCATTGGCTGGAGCAAGAATCTGCCTTGTCGCCAGCAACACACTCATGTTTCACCGGCGCTTCCTGCTTGAGATGCAGGCACTGGAAGACGCGGGCGCATACCTCAGAATCGTCGGCTTCTACGAGGACTCCCCTGCTCCTCCTGGCAAGGAGTTCCACCCTGTCCCTTTGAACACTCGTAGACGACCCGCGGTCGAGGAGCTCGTCCCCGCCGGTTCGGCATCGGCGCGAGGAGTACGCTCGAGAGTCGAGAACACCGCGCTGGGCATAGCCCGGCGACTCGCCTATCAGCCGTGGGTGCGCAAGCCGGTCGATCTGGTGCTCGGGCCGGAGTTCACCACGACCCCGCGGACCGAACTGCTCCAGCAGTTTGCCCCCAACACGGACATCTTCTGGGCGGTGGACTACCTCAACCTGGAGAACACCAGTGCGGTTGCCGCTCGCTCGGGAGTCCCGCTCGTGTACGAGACCATCGACCTCATTCCGGAGTATGACCACCTGGGCCCTGCGTTCAGCAGACGCGCGAGGAAGATCGAGCGAAACCTGATGTCACAGGTCGCCGGATTCGTCACCGCATGCGACGGATACGCGGACTACTACGAAGAGAGATACGGCGACATCCCGGGCTTCCGAAGACCGGTAGTACACGACAACGCTCCCGAACACTCGGTCCCGAGCATCCGGCCGACAGGGGAATCGCGCAGGTTTCTGTTCCTCGGAGCGCTGACTTTCGATAGGCCGATCGTGGAGCTCATCGAGGCATGCGCGGCCGCGGGTGGCGCGGTCGATCTCACGTTCCAGGGCGAGGACTACCTTGGCGATGCGCCACGCCAGCGCATCGCGGATCTCGGCCTCGGGGACCGGGTGCGCATCGTCGAGCCTTGCAGTGGCGAGTCGATCGTGGAGACCGCGGCGGCGTACGACGTGGGCATCGTCGCGTTGAGAGGGCGTAACGAGAACGAGCGGCGCGCGACGACAACGAAGCTGCTGACCTACATGGCTGCCGGACTCGCAGTCATCGGGTCGGATCTACCCGGAATCTCCCACGTCGTCAGCACCCACAAGAACGGCCGGCTCGTCGATGAGGCCGAACACGGCGGGTGGGCATCGGCGCTTGTCGCGATGTCCGCACTGCCCGCGCTTGAACTGGATGACCTGAAACGCCGATCACTCGCGGGATCCGCCGACCATTCATGGGCGCACCAGCGGCCGGTCTTCGTCGAGGAGTTCCGGCGAGTGCTCAGGTAGTCGCGCGCCGACGCGCCGCGAGTCCCCGATACACATCGGCCAGCCCGGACAGGTATGCGTCGTGGCTGAACTCCGTCTCGGTCACGACACGCCCGAGAGCGCCGCGCCGTTGGGCGTCTTCAGGACTCTCCGCAAGGGCGTCTAGCGCGGCGCGCAGCGCCCGGGCGTCTCCCATTGGGACCGCGATGCCACATTCCGGGGCATGCGTGATCCACGGAAGCGTCGTGCCCTCAAAGCAGACTACGGGGCGCGCCGATGCCATAGCCTCAAGAGCCATCAGCCCGAATCCCTCGGCGGTTGATGGCATCACGAAGACATCGCACGCCGTGAATGCCTGCCGATAGAGTTCCGAATCATCAACCCAGCCCAACTCAACGATGCCGTAGTCAGGCTCCAGTTGCACAACCAGCCCCGGCTGGTCGACGGTCAGCAGCGTCGTGGCACGTCCCGGAGGACCCAGCTCCAACGCCTCGATGAGGTACGGGAGGCCCTTGAGCCCCTGCGGGCTGGACCGGCACATGATGACGTAATCGTCCAACGGGACGCCAAGTGCCTCGCGAGCGGCTGACACACTCCCGTCGCCGGCGAAGCTGGAGCTGTCCACACCAAACGGGACCAGATGAACGTGCTCGAGGTGCGCCGTGATCGGACTGCACCTGACGTTCTCTCGCATCATCTCCGACGCGACGATGACGTCGACCTCAAGATTCTCGAATACTCCTTGCTTAAGCCGCCACATCCGGTTAGCACGATCTTCCTTCAAGACGAACCCGGCGTTGAGGTCTGGACAGACCTCGCAGCCATCAAGCCACCGCCGGCAAGCGCCGGGCTGGATGCAGTGACCGGTGATCGGCCAGGAGTCGTGGAAGGTCCAGACACATGGCTTGGCCGCGCACAGCGTCGCCAAGTCGGGCAGCGAGACTGTCTGGTTGTGGATGAGGTGAAAATGCACTACATCTGCCCGCTGAAACTCATCAGATTCGGCGAGCACCTTGCCCCACGGGAACAGCACGTCGTTCATCGAGTGTTCAATCTCGACTCGCCAGACTGCGTCGTGAAGCCGCCTATCCGCATCTGACGCGCAAAGTGAGAACACGTCCGGATTATCGCTGAGCTTGTTTAGCACGGCCTGCTTACCGCGGATGCCGTAGCGGCGGAGATCAACCAGCAGGTCGTATCCATTGAAGTTCTTGCCGCGAAGGTCGGCGTCGTTGACGTGAAGCACGTTCAGCGGAGCCGCTTGCGTCATTTGGCGTCGTCTCTGTGGCGCATGCGGATGAACGCACGCCTGACCAGGACAGGTATCACGGCGAGGCCGAGCGAGCGCTCGTAGAGACGTACTCGCGGGTCAGCTGGGATAGGCGCCGGCGTAGGCACTGGATCCAGAAACTCGTCGCGTATCTCCAGCACAAGCTCCGACACACCCTTCAGGGCCTGCTGCGCCTCGGGGGTCGAGTAATCAAAGTCCTTGTGCGTCAACAGGCTCCTCCAGCAATGAGTACGGCACAGGGGCCACACTCAACTCGATTCGGTTATGCTTTCTCGGCAATACTACTATTCGCAACCTGCGAGCCGCTAACTGAGTTCGCTGCTTTCATGCGAGCAACCGAGAGCTTGGTCAAGGAATCACACTTGAAGGTCATCGACCTGATACCGGCTGCTGGATCTCCGGGCAGCCTCGCGACGACTGCGTTTCACGGCGCCCTGTTGGCGGGTCTCAGCATGATCGACGTGGAGGCTCGTGCTATTGGCCTCCCTCTGTACCCCGCGGACTGGACGCCATCTGTCCTCGGCGACGTCGAATCGCGTGCGCCGTGGCTTCCACCGACACCTTACCGTTTCGGGGACAGAGCGGATGCCGCTGAGCGGGGAATCTTCGAACGCGACAACTGCGCAGGTGATGACCGTGCGCCCAGGTGGAGGCTTGAACTCCTGCTCGAACGCGAGCTGCTCGCATTCGCACAACGGGAGGAACGTGTCGTTGTATTTGTTGACACGCGATCGTACCCGGTCATGCGCTCGGCGCTTCGATGCGCCCGAAGGCTCGGCTGGAAGACGGTTGCATTCTCGAATGAGGCCTTGACGGACCTCCAGATAGACCCCAAGGACCGGGACGACTACATCCGTTGCGTAACCGGGTGCGCGGACGGCGTGTGGACGGTCTCGGAGCATCTTGCCGCGTACTGGACCGAGCACGGAGTGCCTAGCGAGCGCCTGTTCCTCCAGCCCTCGGTAGTGCGAGCATCGAGCTTCGACGAGAAGCCATCGCCCACAGGTACATCTCGAACCGCATACGTGGGCAATCTCGCTCATCAAGAGGTTCGGTATCTGATCGAGATCGCGTCGCTCGTACGCGCCGCCATCCCGGAGTTCAAGTTGAGCATCTTCGGGGACGCGACTGCAGAGACAAGGGACGGCTTGAAACGAATGGTGGCCGACCGCGACCTATCCGACGTGGTCTTCGTTGAGCCCCCCGTTGTCCCAGCCGAAGTCCCCTCGGTGTTGGCGCAAGCAGACGTGCTGCTGCTTCCGCGCTCTAGGGGCGAGTTCTCGGATGCGGGCTTCCCAAACAAGCTTGGCGAGTACCTGGCCTCCGGCCGACCTGTGGTGGTCACCCGCGTTGGAGACATACCGCTCTACCTGGTTGACTCCGAATCCGCCTTCCTCGTTGAGCCTGACGATGTGGACGGCTTCGCAGCGGCCGTAGTACGAGCGCTGCGATCGCCCTTACTGGGAGCGGAGGTGGGTTTGCGGGGGAGCGAAGTCGCTCGCCAGACCTTGCGCGCCGATGCTGTCGCGCGAAGGCTTGTCGCTTTCACGGACTCGTTGCCTGTGCAAACCGTCGCTGAGCCGATTCGAACCAGCAGGCAATGGATGCGCATGCTCTCCGCCCTACCTGACCCCGCCCTGCTGCGTCGAGATGCATCACTGCTCGCAAGGTCGCTGGATCCCCGTCGCCGAACACGCTGAGCCGTCGCAGGTTGCACCGCCCCCGTTCCGAACCACATGGACCTGACACATCAAGGAGCGTCCAGATGCCCCGCTTTTCAATCGTCGTGCCGGCCTACAACGCAGCCACGACACTCCCGGAGACTCTCGATGCGGTGCTCGAGCAACAGCTCGCCGACTGGGAGTGCGTGATAGTCGACGACGGCTCGACCGATTCAACGGCCAGAATCGCATCGGAGTACATGTCGCAGGACAAACGATTCCGAGTCGTGCGCCAGGAGAACCAGGGTTCAGCTGGCGCGTACAACACGGGCGTGAGCTCCACGGCAGGAGAAATGATCGTCATCTGTTCTGCAGACGACATCCTGCTCCCGAATCATCTCGAACACATGGCGCGCTTCATCGAGGAAGAGGCCGGCTACGATATCTACTCAACAAACGGGTACTTCTGGAATCCGGACGGACCCAGAGAACAGGTATACAGCCCCGAGGACCGAGGCAGTGTCATCTCGCTGAGGCTCGAGGACGTCATCCGGTGGTGCTTCTACAGTGTCGGAGCCACATATCGGCGAGAGTGGTTCGATCGGGTAGGCGGCTATCGCATGGGCGTGTTCGGAGAGGACTACGACTTCTGGATGCGTGCGATGGCGCTTGGCGCACGGCACCGCTATCTGCCGAGCGCGCTGTCGCTTCACCGGAAGAGCGAGGCCCAGAAGTCAGCTGACGTCGAAAGGGCATACCTCTCAGACATTCGACTGGTCACTGATCTGCGCCGGGACTTCAAGCTGTCGCGAGAGGAGGTCATCGCGGTAGAAGAGTGCATCGCAACGAGGCAGTACTTGATCGCCGAGCTGCATGGCGAAGAGCCGACGCCCCCGCCAGCTCGGTACCGCGGCCTGCGAGGTGCAGTCGTCCGACTGGTTGGACAGGACTCATACGAGAAGATCGCGGCGCGATTCCGGAAGGGCTGAAGAAGAGGGGCTGCGCACGCTCCACTCCTATTCACGCCGCTTGCGAGTGAGCACCTCTCGGTACACGTCGCACAGGCCGTCAAGGTAGCGGTCGATGCCGTAGTCGGAACCGGCTATCTCTCTGCCCATCCGTCCTCGCCTCGCGATGCCCTCCGGGTCGTGAGATAGGCTGTCGATTGCCTCGCGCAATGCTAACGGGTCGCCCGGCGGCACCGCCAATCCGCACTCCGGGGACCGAACGACTGATTCGACTGCAGTACCCTCGAGACATACGACCGGACGCCCCGCCGCCATGGCCTCGAGGGCCATGAGTCCGAATGACTCCGCCCTCGAGGGCATGACGAACACGTCGCAGGCCGACAGCAGCCGCGAGTAGAGCTCTTGGTCGTCAACCCACCCGAACTCGCGCACGCTGTACTCCTCGTGGAGTCTGTGCAAGAGCCCGACTGAATCCAAGGTGGCGAGGGTGGTAGGCCGAGTCGGAGGATGCAGCCCCATGCTGTCCACGAACACATCCGTCCCCTTCAGAGTACCTGGCGCCGCCCGAGACAAGAGCACGAAGTCATCGCGGGGAATGCCGAGTGCATCTCTGCTCGCAACCTTCTCGGAGTCGGGCAAGAAGAGGTCGCCTCGCACGCCGAAGGGAATCAGGTGCACGTGCTCGAAGTGCGCGGTGAGGGGGCTGCGCTTGATGTCGTCCAGCATGAGGTCAGATGCCGCGACGATATCGACTTCAAGCTCGGCGTAGACTCGCTGCTTGAGTGCCCACATCTGACCTGCGCGGTCGACCTGCATCCCAAACCAACGATCGAGGTACGGGCAAGGATCGCACCCTGAGATCCAGCCTGAACATCCGAGCGGCTGCACGCAATGGCCGGTGATGGGCCACGAGTCGTGAAACGACCACACCGACGGCTTAGTGCTGAAGAGCCACGGCAGGTCCAGGAGCGAAAGCATCCGGTTATGGAGCAAGTGATAGTGGACGACGTCGGCTTCGCGAAACTCCTCTGACTCGGCCAGAACGCGAGCCCACGGGTAGAGAAGGCCGTCCATGCCCTCCTTCTGCTCGACCCGCCACAATGCGTCGTTGAGCGCCTGGTCAACCGGGTCCTCGAGCAGCGCAAAGACCTTGTCACTCGCACTGCTCTTGATCAACACCGCTTGAGACGCGTCGATACCTCGACCGGCGAGATCCTCGATGAGGTCGAAGCCGCTGAACCGCCGACCCCGCAGGTCCGCATCGTTGACTTGCAGAACCTTCATCGGATCACTGGAGTTCGACGGAGTCTGCGCCGAACCGCGTAGGCAATCCTGCGAGCGAGCACGGGAGCGACCGCGAGACCGAGTGACCGTTCGTAGAGGACAACCTTGCGCACAGTGCTCTCACAGATCACCTCCCGGCGAACATCCCGAACCAAGAGTCCGGCGATACCGATCTCCTCAGTAGGGCGCCCCTTCCGACGCTCTCGAGCGGCTCGTCTCAGCAGCACGAAAGGAACGGCGACGCCGAGGGTCCGCTCGTACAGACGCGAGCAGGAACCGACCTTGCGTGCCGTTCCAGGCTTCTTGAGCCCCCTGCGAAGCTCCAGTACGCCCACAAGGACACGCCGAATGGCCTCCGCGCCCTCCGGCGTCGAGTAGTCGAACTCCGGGTACGATGAAGGCTTCACCATCTCACTCAGTCGCCCCGTTCCGTCGGACGCACCCATCAGATGTTGGCCTCGTGATAGGCGGTCGCCACCTCTTCCGCGGGCCCGATCATCTTCATGGTGCCGTGGTCGAGCCAGAGAATGCGATCGCACAGCGATTGCATGAGTTCCCGATTGTGGCTGACCAGGATAACGGTCGCTCCCTCCTTGCAGAAACCGAGCATCCTTGCGCGGCTCTTGCGCTGGAAGGATTCGTCACCAACACCGAGAATCTCATCGACGATAAGAACATCCGGCTGAACATCTGTCGCAATCGAGAAGCCCAGACGAGTGACCATGCCGGTGGAGTAGGTGCGAAGCGGATTGTCGATGAAGTCCCACACCTCGGCGAAGTCCACAATGCGTTCGAACTTCGAGTCCATCTGTTCGCGAGTGAATCCGAGCAACGAGCCGTACAGGTACACGTTCTCGCGACCACTGAGTTCGGGATGGAAACCCGCTCCCATTTCGAGCAGCGGCGCCACGTGTCCCTTGACCCAAACGCGCCCCTCGGTCGGGCGCAGCACCTTGGCCAAGACCTTGAGCATCGTGCTCTTGCCGGCCCCGTTGCGGCCCACAATGCCAAAGACCTCACCTCGAGCGAGCTCCACACTGACATTTCGCAACGCCCAGAACTGCTCGTGGGTGACCTGCCGACGAACGCGCTTGATCGCGTATTCCTTGAGCGAGGTGATTCGCTCCTTGTTCACGCGGTAGACGACGGATACGTTCTCAAGTCCAAGCACCAGGTCAGGCACGGCTTCGGGGTGTCGGTGAATCACCCCGCTAGAGTCGGTAGGCAAGTTCATCCGCCTTTCGCGCGAACGCGAACCATCCGATGAGCAGCATGCTCACCGCGACAACTGTTGCGGCGCCAACATGCGCCAGAGAGGGCCAGTTGCCGTAGTAGAGCGGATCGCGGAAGAGCAGAATCAGGTGGTACATGGGGTTCAGGTTGAAGAACCACCATCTGTACTCGATCGGGATGATCTCGTAGGGGTAGAAGATCGCGGAAACATACATCCATGCCGTGAGGAAGATGGCGTAGATGTCGATCACGTCGGGGAAGTACACCGTCCACGTCGACAGCAGAAGCCCGAGACCGAGCGAGAACAAGGTCAGTAGAAGAACCGCAAGGGGCAGAGAGAGCAGCGCGGGCGTAGGCGGAACCCGAAGAATCGCCATGATGACCGCTAGTGGGACGAAAGAGAGCATCAGGTTCACCAGACCCGCCCCGACGGAGGTGAACGCAAACAGCGTTCTCGGGATGTACACGCGATGAACGAGGGGGCCCGACCACAAGAGCGTCTGGGGTGCCGCGCTTGTCACCTGTGAGAAGAAGCCCCAAGAGATAAGGCCACTCAGCACGAATATGGGGTACTTCGGCGTGGTGATGTGAAACAGCTGGTAGAAGACGACCATCATGATCAGCATGGTTCCCAAGGGGTTCAGCATCGTCCAAAGCACGCCGAGCGTCGACCGCTTGTAGCGAGTCACGATGTCGCGGCGCACGAACTCCGCAATCAAGTGGCGGTATCGATAGGCGTCGAGCAGTTCCTCGAGGGCGCGCGGCGGCCGGACTGCCGAATCGTAGATGGGCCCTTCGCTCATTGACACAAACCCTCACTCCGGTTCACTGATTGGCCCGTCCTGAACGTGACACATCATAATCGAAGCGGCACCGCCACGCAGACGCTGAGGCAAGACCTCGCTACCTTCCCGGATTGACCAGACTGGTCAGGTCTGAAGCTCGCGGAAGATCCGTTCGTACGCTTCGATGCTCCGCTCAAGCGAGAACTCGGCCACCGCGCGCTCCCGGGCTCGCTCGCCCATCTGGATCCTCCGATCCACCTCTTTGGAAGCCTCAACCAGGGCCGCCCCGATCGCGTCAGGGTCCTTGGGCGGCACGAGCCAGCCGGTCTCCTCGTCGCTCCCCACACCGGCTGAAAGCGCGAGCACAGCCTCGGGAATCCCGCCGACGCTCGTGCCAATCACCGGCAACGACGCTGACATCGCCTCGATGATCGAGTTCGGCAGCCCCTCGTGGTGAGACGGATGTGCGAACACGTCCGCCGCCGACAGCAGTAGTGGCACATCGTCGCGCTCGCCGAGGAACGAAACGTTGGCCGCGACGCCGCATGCCGCCGCCAAGGCGTCGAGCGTCGCACGGTTGCCCTCCTGGTCACGACCCGCGATCAGCAGTCGCCACCCCGTCGGCATCTGCTCGGCCGCAAGAGCGCACGCCTCAATGAGATCTGCATGGCCCTTGTACGTGTGCAGGTTTCCCACCGCCAGAATCACGTAGGTGTCCTGCGCAATGCCGATTTCCTCGCGTGCCTTCTTTCGGTCACCGGAGTGTCTCTCGAACGGCGCGGGATCGATGCCGTTGTGCAGCAGCCGCAGTTTCGCGGGATCCACGCCCTCCTCGGCCAGTTCGCCGAGTATGGGCCTGGAGTTGCCGATGGCGATATCGACGCGAGCGTGCAACACCGAGCGCTCCAGCCACGCCAGCATGGCGTTCGTGTCGCTGTAGAAGTTCAGTGACAGTCGGCTCATCACACGCCTGACCTTGGAACGCATGAGCATGCAAGCGAGCATGCCGTAGCCGTACGAGTTGGGCAGGAAGAAGTGAGCGATGTCGACCTGTTCGGCACGGAGCGCATGCCCGATCCAAGGTACGACACGCGACAGATAGGCGACCGTCCGAATGCGCCGCATGAGCCATGACTTCGACACGGCCGGCGTGCCTAGGTCACCTGCGATCACCCGAATCCCCTGCCGCTGGAGCTCCGGTGCCAAGATGCCGGCCCGCTCGTAGGCAAGCACGATCACATCGAACTCATCGCGGTTGAGCTGCGGGAAGTTGCGCACTATATCGAGCTCGGCGCCGCCCACTTCGAGGGTACCGATGACCACGGCTATCTTGGTCCGGCGCTTGAGCGGTCCATCTGCAGGCACGGGGCTCGACTACCCTTTCGATCCAAGTGGAATGCGCGCTGCCAGTGTACCCGAGCGTCGCTAGGGGCAGCCCCGGCCTGTCACTACCGCTGAATAGCGGTCTCCACGATCTCACGCTGCTGCTGGCTCACAGGTCCTCGAAGCACCCGGACCGCATAGTCGTTCGCCACCGCATCAAGGCCACGCTGAGAGGCATCCATGGCCACCACGGCGTCCCAGAGCGATGTCGACGGATCCGCTGAGCGGCCGTTTTCAAGAGCCTTGACCACGGTCTCGTGCCCCGCTTCAGACTGCTCCGATTCCACGATCGCGACGGTTGCCGCGACCGCAGCGAGGTCCACCGACCAAGGCACGTCGCGCGAGGCGATCCGCAGAACATCCTTAACCCGCTCGAGCTCAGCCGAGTCGCCTTGCATGGCCCCGGGGCCGATCATGAGCACGGCCGAGAAGGCGAACCCCGGCTCAGGATATCGCCGGTAGAGTTCCAGCAGTTGGCTGACTGTGGTCGCATCGGGCTTCGCGAGCAGAGACTCGTATCGCACCTGATAGACCAAGGCACCCGTCGCGAGAACCGCTACGGCGGCGGTACACGCTGCCAGCCCCACGACGGCCACACGATACGAGGTTGTGGCCAACCTCGGCAGTCTGCCTTCTCGCTCAACAGCCCCACGGAGCACCAATCCCGCGATGAGCGAAGCGCACACGAGCGCAGAAGGGCCGATCCAGCTGAACAGTCCTGCTGCTACCAGCGTCACCGGCATCGACGCTACAAGTACGCCGGCCGGGCGTGGCAATCTGGTCGCCTTCCGAATCATCGATATCATCACGGCCGCGACGGCTGTGACAACAAGCAGCAATCCGATGATTCCTCCGCCGAGAAGCAACGCCAAGACGACGTTGTGCGAATCGTTCGTGGCGTACATCGATATCATGCCGCGCGAATCCACAACCCAGTCGATGACGGCAGTGAACTGCTGAGGCCCGCGCCCAGCGAGGGGGTGCTCGGAAATGGTCGCCCATGCGCTGCGCCAGATCACGCCACGGCTGGTGCCCTGCTGATCGAGGAGCGTCTGCGCCTCCGCGCCCAACGAACCGCGCGCCGCAAATACTCCCAACACGGTCGCGGCCAGCACGACGGCACCCAGAATGAGTACCGACCACTCTGCCACTCGGCTCCGACGCCTCGCGAGCCACACCGCAGACGCGAAGGCGAGCGCCGCCAGCAGGCCTACCAAACCGGCCCGCGATCCGGCTGCGAAGACTCCGGAGGCGGCGAGCAGGGCCGCCAGTGCGAAGAACACACGATGCACCTTGCTCGCGCTCCCGAACGCGAGAGCAATGAGACTGAGTGCGGCTACACTCAAGAACCCCCCGAGCGTCATCGAGTTCTCGAATGCGCCGGCAGCCGAACCCTGGAACCTGGCGCCGGTCGTCACGGCCTCGATCCACGCAAGCACGGAGAACGCCGCTCCCGAGAGTCCAACGACCAGCAAGACGTGTCTGAGTGCGGAGAGCCCGAACATCATGCCTACCAGAAGCCATGCGACAGCCAGCAGCACGGATGCTGAGCCGGCGGACAGCCCGTAGACTCCGATGATCGAAACCGCTGGATTCGCGGAGGCAAGTGATCTGGCGAGCATCCAGGCGACGGTCAAGGTCGCGAGGACAACGATCCGGAAGGACTGCGGGCCGACGGGAAACTGGCGACGAAGTAGCCCAACGCATAGTAGAAGCGCAGCAGTCCCGAGGCCGACGGCTTGGACGACGCTTTGCATGGCCCCCTGCGGGAAGAGCAGTGGTGCCCAGAGCACCGCACCCAAAGTCAGGGCGATGACAAGTTCTTCGCTGTTGGGAACCTTCTGCCAGAGCTGACCAGGGCCCGCGTCCGGCGCGGCCGGCGAATCCGAGTCCCGCTCACCCGCTTCGGAGACGCATTCGACAAGCTCGGTGTTCTCGGCGGGCATGGGTACGGCTCCTCTAGCAGCGACTCGCGCCTCGACGGACGCCCGTGCGATTCTAGCGCTAAGTGGGCCGTCAGAGCACGGGCCCGCCCGGGGAGCGGACTTCCACCTACCCTTCCTCTTCGAGCGTGCTCGTCTGCGCAACGAGCAGCCGGTTGAGCGCGTTCGTGTATGCCTTTGCGGACGCCACGATGATGTCGGAGTGCGCTCCCCTGCCCGTGAAGACCCGACCGTCGGGGCTCGTGACGCGGATCGTGACCTCACCCAGCGCATCGATGCCGCGGGTCACGGCCTCGACGCGGAACTCCGTCAGGTCGTTCTCGACCTCGACGATCTTGTTGATCGCCTTGTAGAGCGCGTCGACCGGACCGGTGCCGTGGCTCGAGTCGATGTAGTGAGTGCCGTCGCTGTCTACGAGTTCGACGGTAGCGGTCGGGATGCCGGGGTCACCGGTCGTCACCTGTAGATGCTCGAGGTGGTACACCTCGTTGACGGCACGCTCGGTCTCACCGACGAGGACCTCAAGGTCTTCGTCGTAGACTTCCTTCTTCTTGTCTGCCAGAGCGAGGAACTGCTCGTGAACGCGCTCGAACTCCTCGTCGGACACGGTGAGGCCCAGAGCCTCGATCCGGTGTCGGAGCGCGTGGCGCCCACTGCGGGCGGTAAGCACGATGGCGCTTCCTCCGGCCCCAACATCGGCCGGGTCCATGATCTCGTAGGTCGAACGCTCCTTGAGCACGCCGTCTTGGTGGATGCCGCTGGAGTGCGCAAAGGCATTCGCGCCCACGACCGCCTTGTTGGGCTGCACCACGATGCCGGTGATTCCCGCGACGAGTCGGGATGCGCGGGTGATCTCGCGGGTGTTGATGTTCGTGTCGACCCCGAAGACGTCGCGGCGCATCCGCAGCGCCATGACGACCTCTTCCATGGCGGTGTTGCCCGCACGCTCGCCCAGGCCGTTGATGGTGCACTCGATCTGCCGCGCACCCGCCTTGACGCCGGCCAGCGAGTTCGCGGTCGCCAGTCCGAGGTCGTTGTGGCAGTGCACCGAGACGATGACGTCCTCGATGCCGGCGACGTGCTCCATGAGGCCGCCGATGAGCGTGCCGAAGACCTCCGGGTACGCGTAGCCGGTGGTGTCAGGGATGTTGACGACGGTCGCGCCTGCCGCGATGACCTGCTCAACCATGTGGTACAGGAACGCCGGGTCGGCGCGTCCCGCGTCCTCAGCATAGAACTCGACGTCCTCGACGAACTTGCGCGCATGCTTCACGGCGGCCACCGCGCGCTCGACGGCGGTCTCGCGGCTGATGCGCAGCTTGTCGTTCAGGTGCGACTCCGACACGCCGATGCCGGTGTGGATGCGCGGACGCGCGGCGGTCTTGAGCGCATCGGCGGCAACCTCGATGTCCTTGGGTACGGCACGGGTCAGTCCGCACACGATGGCCGCGTCGCCGACCTCAGCGCCGATGCGGCGTACGCTGTCGAAGTCGCCGGGGCTGGATACCGGGAAGCCCGCCTCGATGACGTCGACGCCGAGCCGCACCAGCTGGCGTGCGATCTCGAGCTTCTCCTCGGCGTTCATGGACGCGCCCGGCGACTGTTCGCCATCGCGCAGGGTGGTGTCGAAGATGAAAACGCGGTCGGGGCTGCTCACGGGGAGACTCCTCGCTCAAGAGAGAGAACGGACGCAGAGGCGCCGGCGCGCGAACCGTCAGGCGACGGTGGCCGGCATCGTAAGTCGCAGGTCCGAAGCGAGGATGTGGGCGGTAAGAGTCATGCGCGGAGTATAGCGCAGCGCGTCAGGCGCATGATGGGCACAATCGGCGAAGGGGCTAACGGGCAGTGCTAACGGCGCCATCCTGCCAGACGCGTCACACGAGCCTTGACTCGCGGCTCCTCGCGGCGGTATGAATACATGGTATGAATGCGGCGTTGATCGGAGGACCTCATGCCGAAGAAGAAGATCGCGATTGCACTCTCCGATTGGCTGCTTGAGGAACTCGACGAATCGGCCGGGTCCATGGAGAGGAGTCGCAGCTCCCTCGTCGAGGAAGCTGTCGCGGACTACGTGACCGCCCGCCGAGCGCGGCTGAAACGAGAGGGTCACGCCGAGCGCGTCGAGGCCGCAGTTGCTGATATGGAGGCGTTCGCCAGGGAGGTGACGGCCGACCCGCTATCCGCCGATGAGCCGAGCACGCTGGAGAAGCTGCGCGCCCTACGTGCCGAGGTGGAGCCGTGGGAGCATGACTAGACCCGTCTATGTGCTTGATGCCTCCGTGGGCGTCAAGTGGTTCCGGGACGAACCGGGCTGTGATGATGCCCGGGACCTCCTCAGGCGGTACGGGCGGCATGAAATCCTGATAGCGGTCGACGCGCTGTTCTTCTACGAGGTCCTCCGCGCCTCCACTCGAGACCGCACGACCCAAGACGCCCTTCGCATCTGGGGTGACCTCGCGCGACTGAACCTCATAGCCGTCCCACTTGGCAACGAGTTGGTGACCGCCGCGGTGAAGGCGCGCGAGCACCTGGGCTGCACCCTCTACGACGCCTTCTCAGCCGGGCTGGCCGACCTGCTCGACGCACGGCTGTACTCTGCAGACGCCCGCGCTCATGGCTCTCATCCGCGGGTCGAACTGATAGCGTGAGGAAAGCCTGAGGCCCCCAATGGGGGCCTCAGGCAGAGCATCTCTGTCGCTCGAACGCGAACTACAGCTGCACGTACCAGGCGTCGTCCATGACCGCCTCGGTGCGGATGCGCTCGAGCACCGCCGTGTCGAGCGGCGCGTCCACAGTCAGGGCCATAAGCGCCTGGCCGCCGGCCTCGGTGCGTCCCACCTGCATCGACCCGATATTGATGGACTGGCCACCGAGCACCGTGCCGACCTTGCCGATCATGCCGGGGCGGTCCGGATAGCGGAAGAACGCCATGTGCTTCGAGAGCGAGAAGTCGAGGTCGTAGCCGAACAGCGTCACGATGCGCGGCTCGTCCTTCTTGCCGATCAGCGTGGCGCCGATCTCGACCGGTCCGTGCGGCGTGACCGCGCGCAGGACCAGAAGCGAGACATAGTCGTGCGTCTCGGCCCGCTTCGTCTCGGTCACGCGAATGCCGCGTGCTTCCGCCAGATAGTCAGCGTTGACGAAGTTGACCGCCTCGTCGGTGGCTCGGGTGAGCAGCCCCTTGAGCGCGGCCGTGCGCACGATGCGCGTGTCAAGGTCGGCCAGCGCGCCGACGGTCATGACGTCGATCTCGTCGACGCCGCCGTGAGCCAGCTGCGCGAGCATCGTTCCCATGTCCTGCGCCAGGTCGATGAACGGCCCGACCTTCTCCATGACCTCGGGCGGAACGGGCGCCACATTGACCGCCGTGGGCACCATGCGGCCCTCAAGACCCAACGCGACGTACTCGGCGATCTGCTCGCCCGCGCGGTCTTGGGCTTCTGCCGTGCTCGCGCCGAGGTGCGGCGTGAGGATCGCGTTGTCGAGCCCGATCAGCGGCGAGTCGGTGCACGGCTCGACCTCGTAGACGTCGATGCCGCAGCCCGCGACCTTGCCGCTCTCAAGGGCCGCTGCCAGCGCGTCCATCTGGTAGATCCCGCCGCGAGCGGTGTTGACCAGGAACACCCCGTCCTTCATGGCGGCGAACTGCTCGGCACCGAACATGCCGATAGTCTCTTTGGTCTTGGGCAGGTGCACCGTGATGAAGTCGGCCAACGGCAGGATGTCGTCGACGTTCTCGTAGACCGTGATGCCCATCTCAGCCGCACGGGACTCGCTGATGTAGGGGTCGAACCCGATGAGGTTCATCCCGAACGCCCGTGCCCGCTCGGCAACGAGCGAGCCGATGCGACCCAAGCCGAAGATGGCGAGCGTCTTCTCGTAGAGCTCCGCGCCGGTGAACTTGCTACGCTCCCACTTGCACTGCTTCATGCTCGCGGACGCCTGCGGGGTCTTGCGTGCGATGGCCAGCATGAGCGCCATCGTCTGCTCGGCGGCCGAGACGATGTTTGAGGTCGGCGCGTTGCACACGATGATGCCGCGCTCGGTGGCAGCGTCGACGTCGACGTTGTCCACGCCCACTCCCGCGCGGCCGATGATCTTGAGGTTCACCCCGGCCTCGACAACCTCACGCGTGGCGCGCGTGGCGGAACGAACGATGAGCGCGTCGTACGCCGGGATCTCGGCCACGAGCTGCTCGGGGGTCAGATCCGTCTTGACGTCCACGTCGAACTTGCCCTTGAGCAGCGTGATTCCGGATTCGGCGATCCGCTCTGCGACGAGTACCTTCATCAGTCTCCTACCCTTCCATGAAGACGGTCTCGGCGGCTTTGAGACCCGAGCCCCGCTCGAAGTCGAAGCCCAGCTCGGCCAAGGTCATCTCAAGCGCCGCAAGCGTCGTGATGATGTCGAACTCACCGAAGTAGCCCAGGTGGCCGATGCGGATGATGCGCCCGACGTAGTCGTCCTGGCCGCCGGCGATGGTCACGCCGTACTTGTCCTTCATGACCTTCACGATGGCCTTGCCGTCGACACCCTCGGGAACCCACACGGGCGTGACCGCACTGCCGCGCCCTTCAGGCGGGGCGAAGAGCTTCAGACCGAGCGCCTCGCAGCCACGGCGTGTCGCCTCGGCAAGGCGGCTGTGCCGGGCGATGGTGTTCTCGAGCCCCTCCTGCTTGATCATCGTCAGGGCTTGATTCAGACCCAGCACGAGCGACACCGCCGGCGTGAACGGCGTCGTATCCTTCTCGACGTTCTTCTTGTACTTCATCCAGTCGAAGTAGTACTTCGGCAGCGTGGAGCGCTCGTAGGCACGCCACGCCTTCTCGCTCACGGTGCACGCGGCCAGACCCGGCGGCAGCATGAGTCCCTTCTGCGAGCCCGTCATGACGACGTCGAGCCCCCACTCGTCGGTCTTGCAGTCGACCGCACCGATGCCCGTGATCGAGTCCACGATGAGAACCGTCTCGTCGTGCTCCTTTACGATGGCGCCGATCGCCTTGACGTCGTTGAGCACGCCCGTCGAGGTCTCAGACTGCGTGACGATGACACCGCGCACGCCGGGGTTCTCGGCCAGCGCCGTGGCCACGTCGGCCGGGTCGACGACCTGGTCCCACTCGTAGCGCAGATCGACGACGTTCAGTCCGTAGACCTCGCAGATGCCCTTCTGGCGGTCACCGAACTTGCCGTTGCGGCAGACCACGACGGTGTCTCCGGCCGAGAAGCAGTTCACGATGGCCGACTCCATGACGCCCGTGCCCGAGCAGGCGAACAACAGCGCGTCGCCCTTGGTCTCGAACACGTACTTCAGGCTGTCGATGGCCGCCTTGAACGCCGCCGAGAAGTCCGGCGTACGGTGATGGATCATCGGGGCGGCCATGGTCAGCATGACCTCTGCGGGTACCGGGGTCGGCCCCGGTGTCATCAGGTACTTCTTCTGCATGAAACGCCCCCTAGTCCTTGTTGATCCAGTTGAACATCGAGCGAAGCTCGCCGCCCACGTCCTCGATCAGGTGCTCGGAGTTGATACGGCGCGTGGCCTTGAAATGCGCAGACCCGCCCTTGTTCTCCAGGATCCAGTCACGCGCGAACGTGCCGTTCTGGATCTCCCACAGCACACGCGCCATCTCCTCGCGCGTCTCCTCGGTGATGATGCGCGGGCCGGTGACGTAGGCACCGTACTCGGCGGTGTTGCTGATGGAGTCGAACATCTTGGCCATGCCGCCCTCGTACATGAGGTCGACGATGAGCTTCAGTTCGTGGAGGCACTCGAAGTAGGCGATCTCGGGCTGGTAGCCCGCCTCGACCAGCGTCTCGAAGCCCGCCTTGACGAGCTCGGTCGCCCCGCCACACAGCACGGCCTGCTCGCCGAACAGATCGGTCTCGGTCTCTTCCTGGAAGCTCGTCTCGATGATGCCGGAGCGCGCGCCGCCGATGCCCCACGCGTACGACAGGCCGACCGCGAGCGCCTGGCCGGTCTCGTCTTGCTCGATCGCGACCAGACACGGCACGCCGGAGCCTTCGGTGTACACACGACGGACCATGTGGCCCGGACCCTTCGGCGCGATCATGATGACGTCGACGCCCGCAGGCGCCTCGATCTGCTTGAAGTGGACGTTGAACCCATGGGCGAAGGCGAGGACCTTGCCCGGCGCCATAGACTCGTGGATCTCGGAGTAGTACGTGTGCGCCTGCGTCTCATCGGGCGTCAGGATCATGATGAGGTCGGCCTCGGCGGCCGCTTCGCGCACGGTCATGACCTTGAGACCGGCCTCTTTCGCCTTGTCCCAGCTCGCGGAGGATGCACGCAGGCCGACGCGCACGTCGACGCCCGAATCGTGCAGGTTCAACGCATGCGCGTGCCCCTGCGATCCATAGCCGATCACCGCTACTTTGCGGTCCTTGATCAACTGGGGATCGCAATCACTCTCGTAGTAGATAGTTGCCATGATGCTGGTCCCTCGCCTTTCCCTCGTCAGCTTTCCCGACCGCGCGTCAGCGCGATCTTCCCGGTACGTGCCATTTCCTTGATGCCATACGCGCGGAAGAGGTCCTCCATCGCGTCGATCTTGTCTGTCGCCCCCGTGGCCTCGATGGTCACTGAGTTCCTGCCCACATCCACGATCTTTGCACGGAACACGTTGGCGATCTCGATGATCTCGTGACGGCGCTCGGGCGCCGCGTTGATCTTGAACAGGACGAGCTCACGATCGACCGAATCCGCCGGGTCCAACTCCTGGACCTTGATGACGTTGATGAGCTTGTGCACCTGCTTGGTGATCTGCTCGATCGGCGTCTCTGCTGCCGAGCACACGATGGTGATGCGCGAAAGCGTCGGGTCCTCGGTCGTGCCCACGGCAAGTGAGTCGATGTTGAAGCCGCGTCGAGCGAAGAGCGACGTGACGCGGGTGAGCACGCCGGGCTTGTTCTCAACCACGACGGAGAGCGTGTGTCTCATCACTCCCACACCTCCTCAAGGATATCGTCGTCGAGCATTTCAGACACCGGGCACCCCGGCACACCACCGAGCATCTCATCGATGCTCGCGCCAGGCGCCACCATCGGATACACGCATTCCTCGCCCACCACGCGGCAGTCGACAATGGCCGGGCCGTCGAAGTCGAAGGCGGCCTGTAGCGCGGCATCCAGATCAGCCGGCTTCTCGACGCGTACACCGAAGCAGCCGTACGCCTCGGCGAGCTTCACGAAGTCAGGACAGTCCTGCGGCAGCACGCTGGCACTGTAGCGGCGCCCGTAGAAGAGCTCCTGCCACTGGCGCACCATGCCCAGATAGCCGTTGTTGAGAATGACGATCTTCACGGGGAAGCCGTTGATCTTGGCTGTTGCCAGTTCCTGCGTGTTCATCTGAATAGAGCCGTCACCGGCGATGTCGATGACGAGCGCGTCGGGCCGGCCCGCCTGAGCGCCGATAGCTGCGGGGAACCCGAAACCCATGGTTCCCAGTCCACCCGACGACACCCACGAGCGCGGATGGCGCAGCGTGTAGTACTGGCACGCCCACATCTGGTTCTGGCCCACCTCGGTGCAGATGATCGTGTCGCGATCCTTGGTGAGCTCGCTCACGCGCTGCACGACGTACTGCGGGAAGAGGTGCTCGCCGGCGGCGCCCGCCTCGTGTCCGCCGTAGTGGAGGGGGAACTGCTTGCGCCACTCGTCGATCACGGCCACCCACGCCTCGGACTTCGACTCGGCGTCGGTCTTGCGCAGCTCGGCGACGATACCGGCGAGCACGTTCTTGGCATCGCCGACGATGGGGACGTCGACGGCCTTGTTCTTTCCGATCTCGGCCGGGTCCACGTCCACGTGGATGATCTTGGCCTTACTTGCGAACGCCGCGAGTTTGCCGGTGACCCGGTCGTCGAAGCGTACGCCCACCGCGATGAGCAGGTCGGCCTCGGTGATGGCGTAGTTCGTGTACTTGGCACCGTGCATGCCCGGCATACCGATCCACAGGTGATGGTCCTCGGGAAAGACGCTCTTGCCCATCATCGTCGTGGTGACGGGGATCTGCATGAGTTCGGCGAGCTCCTTGAGCTCCTTGGCACCCTCACTCGAGATGACGCCGCCGCCCACGTAGAGCAGGGGCCTTCTCGCGCGAGTGATGAGCGACACGGCCTGCTTGATCTGCTTGCTGTGGCCCTTGTAGGTCGGCTTGTAGCCGGGCAGGTTCACGCTGTCCGGATACGCGAAGTCGAGCTCACCCTTGCTGACGTCGACCGGCACGTCGATCAGCACGGGCCCGGGGCGCCCCGTGGTCGCGATGTGGAACGCTTCCTTCATGATCTCGGGAAGCTCTGCCACGTCTTTGACCAGGTAGTTATGCTTGGTGATAGGCACCGTGATGCCGGTGATGTCGATCTCTTGGAAGGCATCGGTGCCGATGACCGCGGTAGAGACCTGCGCGGTGATCACCACGAGCGGAATCGAGTCCATGTAGGCGTTTGCGATGCCGGTGATCGTGTTGGCGGCACCCGGTCCGCTCGTCACGAGGGCAACGCCGCAACGGCCGGTGGCACGCGCGAAACCATCCGCCGCATGGACCGCCCCCTGCTCGTGTCGAGGCAGAATCGTGCGCACCTGCTTCGAGTCGTACAGGGCGTCGAATATCGGCAACGCCACGCCGCCCGGATATCCGAAGAGTATGTCGACCCCTTCGGCCTCCAGACAGCGGACGAGCGCTTCGGCGCCGGTGATGCGCTCACTCATGACAACACCGCCCCCTTGTCCGCAGACGAAACCAGCTTGGCGTAGCGCGCAAGCGCGCCGGTCGTGACGCTTGGCTCCCGTACCGAGTACGCCGAGCGGCGCTCGGCTAGTTCTCCCTCGCTCACGTGGAGGGTCAGGGAGCCCTCGTCGATGTTCAGGGTGATCGAGTCACCCTCGTTCACAAGCCCGATGGGGCCGCCCGCTGCGGCTTCCGGGCTCACGTGGCCCACCGCAGGACCCTTCGTCGCTCCGCTGAAGCGCCCGTCCGTGATCAGCGCCACGCTCCGGGCAAGCTCGGGAATCCCACTAATGGCGCTTGTGGGGGTGAGCATCTCGCGCATCCCGGGACCTCCCTTGGGTCCCTCGTTACGAACGACAACGAAGTCCCCGGCGACAATCGCGCCTCCGAGTATCGCCGACACCGCATCCTCCTCGGACTCGAAGACGCGCGCGGGGCCGGTGAGAAGCCTCATCTCAACCGGGACGGCCGACTGCTTGACCACCGCACCATCCGGGGCCAGGTTGCCACGCAGTACGCGCAGCCCACCCTCGGGGTAGTGCGGATTCTCAAGGCGCCGGATCATGTCGCCGTCGGCCTCGCGTGCGGCGTCGGCGATCTGGCCAATCGTGCGGCCGTCGACGGTCGGCGCATCGCGGTTGACAAGCCCGGCCCGATCCAGCTCGCGCATGATCGCGGGAATGCCACCGGCGACATAGAGGTCCTCCATGTGCCGGTCACTGGCCGGGCTGATTCGCACGAGGTTGGGGGTCTTGGCCGACACGGCAGACCAGTCGTCGAGGGTGATGTCCGCCTCAGCCTCATGGGCGATCGCCGTGAGATGGAGCACGGTGTTCGATGAGCCGCCGAATGCCATGTCGAGGGTCATCGCGTTGCGGATGGAGTCAGCGTTGATGATCTTCCGAGCGGTGATGCCCTGCTCGAGCATGTCCATGACGCGCATGCCCGCTCGTTTGGCCAGACGGATTCGCTCTGAGTAGACAGCCGGAATAGTCCCGTTGCCAGGGAGCCCGATGCCGATAGCCTCGACCAGACAGTTCATCGAATTCGCGGTGAACAGTCCGGCGCAGCTGCCGCACGTGGGGCACGCGTGGTCCTCGAGGAGGAGCAGGTCTTCCTCAGACATCGATCCGGCCGTGACCTTGCCCACGGCGGTGAAGACAGTGTCGAGGTCGACCGCCTCCCCCTTGGGGCCACGTCCGGCCAGCATGGGCCCACCACTGATGACGACCGTGGGCAGGTCGAGGCGAGCAGCCGCCATCACCATGCCCGGAATGACCTTGTCGCAGTTCGGAATCATGACAACGGCGTCGAACGCGTGAGCTGCCACGGCGATCTCGACCGAGTCCGCGATGACCTCACGACTGATGAGCGAGTAGCGCATACCGGCGTGGTTCATCGCGATGCCGTCGCACACGCCGATGGTGGAGATCTCGAACGGCGTGCCGCCCGCCATGTAGATGCCCGCCTTCACGGCATCGGCGATCTTGTCGAGCATCAGGTGCCCGGGAATGATCTCGTTGTGAGAGTTGATGACCGCGATCAGCGGCCGGGATATCTCCTCGTCCGTCAGGCCGTCGGCCTTGAGCAGACTGCGGTGCGGGGCCTTTGACAGGCCACCCTTCATGCGTTCGCTCGTGTGCGCCATAGCTCGCCCTTCTTCGCTTGGGCGATGGCGCCGAGTCCGGCCGCACGGTGGTGATGTGGAGTACGTGACTCTGGCGAACGAGGTCGCCAAATAGTCGCGAATCTGTCTCGCGTGCGGCAGGTAACGGCTGCCACCGACCCGGTCTACTTGCCCCGACCGCCTGCGAAGGTCATTCGCGTGTGTGTGGAGACGGCCGAACGTTTGTCCGAGTGGCTCAGGGGTGGATTTCGAAGCGTCCTGCGCCGGGCTCTCACCGTGACCCGGCTCTCTGAAGCGAGGATTGGCCTCTACTCTTCCCCGTCAACGCCTGTGATTCTCTTCGATTGTCGAAAGTGCAGTGTAGCGCAAAAGGAAAGGGCCCGCAGTCGCGGACCCTTTCCCGGTTTCACTGTGGGCTTAGAAGCTCCACGTCTCGAACTCTATGACACGGTAGTGACTGTCGTTGGCACTCGTGCACGTGAGACGCACGTAGCGGACCTCAACTGCACTGAACGTATGGGTCTTCGTTCCGCTGGAAGCGCTGGTGGTCGAGAATCGCGTGGTCCAGTTGGTACCGTCAGGCGAAGTCTCGACGCGATAGTCCTTCGCATAACGAGAGTCGTCCCAGTTGATGACGACCTTGCTCACGCTGCGTGAGGAGCCCAGATCGACGCGCAACCAAGCGCTGTTGCCGTCCTGCGACCGCCAGTAGCTGGACGTGCTGCCATCGATCGCCCGAGACGGACCGGTCCCCGAGCTGTACGAGCTCGACGCGGTCGCCGTGCCCGTGAGCGCCCAGTTGGTGGCCACGTTCGCCGTCTGGAGCTGGACGTTCAGGGTGGTGTTCGCTCCGGATGTCACCGACACGCTGCCGGTCCACGTCGTGTACCCGCTCTTCGCAACCGTGACCGAGTGTGTGCCAGCGGCCAGGTTCGCGACCGAGAACATGCCGTCGGTGCCCGTCGTCGCCGTCGTGCCGCCGATGGTCACCGTAGCGGCCGATACGGACGCGCCTGCTTGATCCGTCACCTTACCCGACACGCCACCCATGTTGGGGTCGGCAGGAGCGGCCATCTGGTTGGGCCATGTGGTCCCCGAGAACGGGTGCCTCGAACTCGAGCAGCCTGCACCGCAGTCGGACTTCTGCCAGTTGTTCGGGGTGTAGCTCTTGAGAGTGATCCGTGCGAGCCCGCCGTCCTTGGCCCCGGAGGTACCCACCCACGTGCGATACGCTGCGGGATCCGTCGTGTAGCCGAGCAGACGCGGCCTGCCCCATCCGTGCGGGATGGCCACGTGGCACTGGTTGCAGAACGAACCCTCGCGGCCACGATCGTCGTGCTCAGCGTGAGCATTGTTACTGAAGTTGGAGCCGCTCCCATTCAGGTCGTGGCACTTCTCGCAAATGATCTTGGCGGCTGACGAGCCACTCTTCGACATGCTCATGCCCGTCGGGGAGTTCGCCGAGAGCTGGGCGGTGAACGACTCGCTACCGTCCACCACCTTGTACGGGTTGGGGTACGCCGGGTCGACGTTGACCTTCATCGTCGCACCGTGCGGACCGGTGGTGCCGCTGTACGTGTGGCATGAGTCGCAGGTGACGATCGAGTTGACCGCATACCCGGACTTCAGGAACGATGACGCGCTCGGCAGCGACCACGTGTACGTGGAGCCGTTGACGACGAAGCTGGATCGCATTCCGGGCAGGTCCGAGCGGACGCGGTGCATAGACGCGTTGCCAGGCGCGAACTCCGCTGCCTGACGCTGGTTGTGGGCCGAATCGGGGTGGCAGGTGAGGCAACGGCGGTCGTTAGCCGTGATCGCGTTCTTCACCACGGTGTTCGTGGAGGAGTGACACGTCGCGCAGGTGTAGCCAAGCGACTCGTGCTCATCATCGAGGTAGCGGAAGTGGCAGCCCTCGCACCCGACACCGTTCGCGGCTTGGCCGTCATGGCTTGCGTGGTGATCACCCGTGGCGCCCTGGTGGCAGCCCGCAGCGGTGCAGTCCGTGGTCGTCGCCAAACTGGTCGCCGACTTGTGGCACACCGAACACCCGCCGCCTTGCACGCCCTTGTGGATGTCCGAAGCGTCGGTGATGCTGTGGCAACCCGAGCCCGAGCACGCCGTATTCGTTGATACATGCTTGGATGCCTTGTCGCCGTGTCGCGTCGAGTGACAGGTCATGCAACGCTTATCCCACGGCTGCGTGAACGCGTCGACCTCGGTCTCGTGACACTGGACGCAGGTCACGTTGACCGTCGGCTTGACGTGCTCAGCCTTCATGTCGAGCAGGTGACAGTTTGCGCATCCTGACTCACTGGCAAGGTGCGGCGCTGCCGGGTAGTGCTTCGTGTCGACCGGGGCCTTGTCGTGACAGTACGCGCAGTCGACGGTCGCGGGCAGTGTCGGCACACGCGACGGGTTGTTGTGACAGACGGCGCACTCGCCGAGCGGTGAGCCCGCGTGGATCGTGCGTACGTCAGGCGTCTCGTGACATGCGGTGCAGGTCGCGCTGTTCGGCGCCTGATGGATGACACCGATGTCGCCGTGGACCTCGTGACACGTCGAGCAGTCCGCGCTCGCCGTGTCCCAATCGATGCGAGCGGGGTCGGTGTTCAGGTGGCACAGCGCGCACGTGTCGCTGTAGGCGGGGTAGCGCGACAAGAAGCGCGTGTGCTCGGCGGGCAGTGAGCCGGACACGTGGCAGCCAGCGGCGATGCAGCTGGGGCCGAAGTCAGCGTAGGTGTGCTGTGTCGCCATATCCCGGTGATAGTCAGAACCGCTCGTGGCATGGCATGAGGCACACTCTGCCGTCTTGGCAGTGACATCAGGCACGCGAGGCGAGCTGGCGTGGCACACGGCACACGGAGCACCGGCTGCGTCGGCGTGCACC